>JBEBTM010000165.1:0-8663 GCA_040393745.1 Thermogutta terrifontis
GACGAATTACGTCAACTGGGAAATAGGTCAGCCCACGCATGCCTTCGACGCGGAAAAACTCGGCGGAATCCGGGTTGCCCCACTGGGTAGGAATGAAACCTTCGTCACGCTTGACGGTCAGAAACGGAACCTGCTCCCCGAGGATCTTTTGATCTGGGGCAAAGGCTCACATGACGATTACCGACCCGTCGCTTTGGCGGGTATCATGGGCGGCTCGGAAACGGAAGTCACGGAGTCGACCACGAAAATCCTGCTGGAGTCCGCGAATTTCAAAGCCGCACGAGTCCGTCGCACATCGGGCCGCCTCGATCTCAGGACCGACGCTTCGCAGCGTTACGAAAAGACGCAGCCGCCGTCGAACGTCAAGGTCGGTATCGCCCGGATTTTGAAGTTGATCGAACAGCCCGGGGCGGGCCTCCAGGTTCTCAGTCGGTTCACACTCGACGGCGATCTGCGGGACAGTTTCCGAACCATCGAGCTCCCCGCAGGTCGACTCGAAGCCCGGGCCGGCATCGCCCTGCCGCCGAAGCAGGTTCTCGGTATCCTGAAGTCGCTGGGCTTCGAAGCGAAATACGACGGCAAAAAGAATCTCATCGTCGGCGTGCCCCCGTTCCGGAGTCAAAAGGACGTTTCGATTCCCGAGGACATCATCGAAGAGATTCTCCGTGTTTACGGTTACGATAATATTTCGCCGGTCCTGCCCGCCCAGCCGATCAAGCCGCTGCACCTGGAAAAGCCGATGAAGCTGGAACACAAGATGCGCCGCCTTCTCTCGGGCGGCCACCGTTTCCTCGAAGTTCACAATTATATCTGGTTCAACGACAACTGGCTCAAAACGCTCACCTTCGAGCCTGGTGAAACGCTGGTTCTCAAGAATCCCACGACACCGGAAACCACTCGGCTGCGCACGACCTTGGTGCCGAATCTGTTGGCTTTGATCCCGAAAAACCGACCTTACCGGGACGAATTTCGGCTTTTTGAAATCGGCCGGACCTATCATTCGGTTGGGGAAAATCGCCGCTGCAACGAGTTCCATCATCTGGCCGGCGTCGCCTTCCGCCAGTCGGGCGGTCTCGAGGATTTCTACTTGACCGTGAAATCTGCGGTGGAAGATACGCTGAAATCCGTGGGGCTTTGCGATTATCGTTTCGTTTACGTCGAGAAAAGCGAATTCCCCTGGATCACGCCGGAAACTTCCGTTTCCGTGCAAGTTCGGTGCCGGGGTGAATACGTCGCCGTGGGTTATCTCGGCGTTTTGGACAAAACGCTCATGAACAAAATCTGCCCCGAGGGCGGTTTGGTCGCCTGGTTCGAGCTGGATCTCGATATTTTGTGCGGAAATTCGCCGCAGGAAATTTCCGGCACGCTTTATCCCCAGGTCGCCTTCAAGGAGCCGCCGCGTTATCCTCTCTCCTGGCAGGATTTCTCGCTTGTTTGGCAAGTCGAGGAAGGCTTCGAAAAGCTGGAATCGCAACTTGACGGTTTCGAACACCCGCTCATCGTACGGCGTGAATTCCTGGTTTCCTACAAGGGTAAGGGGCTCGAAAAAGGTACGGCGAGTTATTCGTTCCGATTTTGGATCGGCGCCGCCGACCACACGCTTTCCGGCGAGGAGATCGAAAACTTCCACACGCAATTTTTGGCGTACATTAAATCCAAAGACATCATCCTTCGGGCCTGACATCCTCTATGAAACGCTCCGAAATATTTTTCGTTGCCGTCGCGGTTCTTTGTGTTGTTGCAACGAATTTCTCTCTCGCCGCAGAGTGTTACGTCTCGCCGACCGGCAAGGACGATCATCCCGGTACACGGGACGCTCCGTTTCAAACATTGGAAAAAGCCCGGAATTTCCTGCGTGAAATGCGAGCGACCCAAGCGGCGTCCGAGCCCGCGACCGTCTTTCTCCTGCCGGGCCGATACCACCGGACGGAATCGTTTCGCCTTGAAAAGCAGGATTCCGGCAGCGAAAACGCTAGGGTGACTTTCCGTTCCACCGAGCCCTTCGGAGCGGAACTCATCGGAGGTCGGACCATACCCGCCTCGGCGTTTCAAAAAGTCGATGACAAACAAATTCTGGAACGCCTCGACAAATCGATCCGCTCCAAAATACTCGTTGCCGACTTGAATGTACTGGACATTACCATGCAAAAACAATGGGGCGACAGTTTCAAAGGCCGACCCACGTCGCCGCCGGAACTGTTTCTGAACGATAGCCCGATGACCGTGGCCCGGTGGCCCGACGAAGGTTGGGCCGGCTTCAAGACCATGCTCGACGACGGCATGCCCCACGGTGAAAATGCCGCTTCGGAAATCGCGGACCGTGCCGAAAAGGCGGGCGTCCGGTTCATGCACCCCGATGTCGACGTTACGAAAAAACATGGCGGCGCGTTTGTCTATGACGAAGGGTCGCTCAAGATCCGCGACCCCCGGCGTTTCGCACGTTGGCGGGTCGAGGACGGCGTCTGGCTCTGCGGCTATTGGACCCATGACTGGGCCGACGACGTTTTACGCGTCGCTTCCATTGATGCCGCCCAAAAGATTCTCGTCCTCAAGGGTATTCACGGTTACGGCATCGGCGGTCACAGCTGGACCGGTTATTCCGAACGCCGGTTTTTTGCACTGAATTTACTCGAAGAACTCGACGCCCCCGGTGAATGGTACCTCGACCGCGGGGCCAACCGGCTCTATTTCTACCCGCCGAAAAAACTCACGGAAAAGGATTCGATCGTCCTTTCGATGCAGGAAAAGCCGCTCGTTGAACTTTCCGATGCAAGTTTCATTCGTTTTGAGGGCCTTTCCCTGGGGCCCGTTTTTACGGGCGGAATGAACATCCAAGGCGGCTCAAACTGCGAAATTCTCGGCTGCCGAATCCGTAACACGGGCACCCACGGCATCCACATCGACGGCGGTAAGACGCATACGGTTCGCAGTTGCGACCTTTACAACATCGGGTCCGTCGGCGTTTCCATTTACGCGGGCGACCGCAAGACGCTCACCCCGGCGGGCCACGTTGCCGAGAACAATCACATCCATCATTTCGGCCGTTTACAGCGAACCTACGCCGGCGCCTTCGCCCTGCACGGAGTGGGCAATACGGTGCGCAACAATAAAATCCACGACGCCCCGCACCTGGCGATTTCCTACGGCGGCAACGAGAACCGGATTCAGCGCAACGAAATTTACCATGTCGTCCAGGAGACCAGCGACGCCGGCGCCCTCTACACGGGCCGGGACTGGACCACGCAGGGCAATCTCATCGAGGAAAATTTCATCCGCCACCTCGGGACATCCGATTCGCACGGCACGATGGGCGTTTACCTCGACGACTGCGACAGCGGCGACACGATCCGGGGCAATCTGTTCTACAAGGCGTCCCGGGCCGTCTTCATCGGCGGCGGGCGGGACAATACCGTCCGAAATAACCTGTTCATCGATTGTTACCAGGGCATCGCGCTCGATGCACGCGGCATGACCTGGAAACAATGGAACACACCCGGCGACGGTTGGAACCTGGAGGAAAAGGCCGAAAATTTGAATTACAAAAAACCGCCGTGGAGCGAGCGTTATCCGAAACTGGCCGCGACGATGCTGAACGAACCCAAGGCGCCCCTGGGTTGCGTGTTCGAAACCAACGTTATGATCGACTGCAAGCAATGGATGCACCTCGACGGGGACGTACTCAAACTTCTGGCGAGGACGGATTTGAAGGACAATATTGTCGTCGCAAATAACCTTGTCGTGGAAAACACGGTCAAGACGGATACGTTGAATTTGCCGGAAAAGCAACGCAAGCTCCATCGCGGCGAGCAAAACGTCGACCCGGGTTTCATGAACCCGGATAAATTGAATTTTCGTTTCAAGACGAATTCACAACTGAAAAAAATCCTTCCCGAAGGATTCGAACCGATCCCCGTGGACAAAATCGGACTGCAAACCGACGAATTCCGGAAGAAATTATGATCGAACGTATCGATAACACCCGACGCCTCTTTTCCCGGTAAAAAACATGCCGCTTTCCGCCTTTCGAATCAGTAAGGATTTTCCCACCCGCGAAGGTCCGCTTCCGATTCTTCGAGATTGTTCGTTTGAACTTGCGGCCGGAGAAAGTCTTGCCGTGGTCGGACCCAGCGGGTCGGGAAAAAGCACGCTTTTGGGCATCCTGGGGACTTTGGAACCGGCGACATCCGGCACCGTGACCTTGGATGGTATCGACGTACTCGGTCTTTCGGAACGGGAATTGCCCGAATTCCGGCGACATAAAATCGGATTCGTTTTTCAAGAGCATCATCTGCTGCCTCAGTGCGGGACGCTTGAAAACGTACTAATTCCCTTTCTGGCCGAAGGACGTATTTCCGCCGAGCAGCGTCGGCGAGGTTGCGATTTGCTCGATCGAGTCGGTCTGGGGCATCGCCTGGATCATCGTCCCGGCGAACTTTCCGGTGGCGAACGTCAGCGGGTGGCCATTGCCCGGGCTCTGGCATATGCCCCCTCACTGCTTCTTGCGGACGAACCGACGGGCAATCTGGACCGTGACTCGGCGAGCCGGATCGGCGATCTGCTGCTCGAATTGGCGGGAGAGACGATGCTCGTCCTGGTCACGCACGATCCCACGCTAGCGGCGCGGACCGTTAAACAATACCGTATCGAAAATGGAACCCTCGTTCCGGCCCGTTGAAGCAAGTCAAGAGTGGATCATGAATTCCCCGCATGATAGAATGAATTCGTCGTACTGTCCTGCGGGAATACTGAAATACCATTTCACCGGAGAATCGAAATGCCGCTTAACACCATGAAATCGAACAAACAATGCCTGACACTGCCGTTGATCGCTTTGGGCGTCTTAATGGTTTTCGGCGGAACGGCATGGTTCTGCCAAAAAAGCATCGCCAACGAACCCGTCAAAAGATACAAGCAGGGGGATTCGGTCGTAATTATGCCGGATGAAGACGGCGAAAGCAATCGACAATCGCTTCGTGCACGAAAAGAGGCTTCCATTATCTATTTCAAGTTGGACCCGGCCGAGCAGCAAGAATCGCCGCCCGAACCGGAGCCGAAGCCGTTGCCGGTGAAACTTTCCGTCGGGGATTCTCTCACGGTCGTTTTCGACGCGGAGAACAATCCGTTTTCAGCGCAACGACCGGTTTCCCCTCCGAATGTAACAATGCCCGACTCCATGATTTTTCGAATCAATTCCATTTCGGAGGATGGAAATCGGATATCGATCAGCGGGATGAAAACCTTGAAGACCACGCTCGATACCGTTGCCGTCACGGGAGAGGTTTCCAGAAAAAAGATCGACTCGCTGCGAAAAACGACGGCCGACGCCATTGAAAATCTCCGGGTCGAAACTCTGAACGCCGCCGATGACGGTCTTGCGGTCGAGTTGCCCGACGGCGGACGTTTGGCCCTGCTTTACGTTGCCGACCCCGGTGCGGAGCGGGAATTGCCGCCGCAGCAAGAGAACTTTGCCTCAAATCGCGGGCCGATGGGCAGACAAGCGAGACCGCAAACCTCTCTCTTCCTCGCTTGGAAACCGGACGGTGGCAATTTGCCCGAGGTCACATTGCCGAACCGTTCATGGACCGATTCTCGGGGCATAATACTCGGCCTTCGTCTCACCTGTCCAGGCAAATCGACTCATACAATCAGGCAACCGTTCGCTAGCGGTTCAACCTACACGCAGTCCGTCCTCATTGAAAAAATCAATGGCGCCAATCGGACGGACACGATGCTCGCCCTTGAGATGGGACTTCGAAAAGATCCGGGCGATAAAGGACACGATTTTCCCTTCATCATTCCTTACGGCGATTGGGAGCCGATTCCGAAAGAACAGATCCGGTTTTTCGACGACAAGGATGAATTAGTGAAACACCCCGTCCAGTCCGACGGTCCCTTGTCGGTCATGGTGGAAAAGACAAAACAGGCGAGCCGACGCGGTGACACTGAATGGTCTGTCAGCATCGTTGTCGCCTGGGACGACCTGAAAAACGAACGATTTCAACCGAACTCAATTCGGTTTGTTTTCATCGACCGCCAAGGGGAGGAACACTCCACGCAATCTTCGACGTCGCTGTATGATACAACCGATTCTTCCGGCAAAAAACTGACCCTCCTGTTGATGGAGTCTGCTTCCCTGGACATGATGCGTGCGACCAAGGCCGCCGATTTTGTCGGCATACGATTTGAACGCTGCGCCTATTGTCGTTGTGAATTCCATGGAATTTCACCGGCGGCGAATGTGAAAACGAAGCCGAGTGTGACCGTCCAGGATTTCCCGCTGGAGACAATCCGCCCGACGGACAAAGTCGAAAGCGGCGATGCAATCAAGGCCATCCCTCAGCCATGAGAGCAAGACATCACACGAACTTCAACCTTTGCTCCGATGTTGATCCTTCAGTCGATGGGCGGGTCGTAACCCAGGAAAAGCAACATGAGATCAAGTACCTGGACGTTTCGCTCCGGGTCGCGGGGTTCCTGATCTGAAGACAAGGCCAGAATTCGGCGAAGGAGATCGAGATAGCTTTCCCGCGTCGACTCACGGACTTCGGTGGGAGCCTGATGACAGAAATGGTTCCACCGACCCCGTAAAATTTCCGTCGCGTCGTTGTCGCCGAAAAGCGTTCGGGCGAACAGGGAATCCATGTCCGTGATTTCTTTGTCGAAAGGTCGAAGATGGGACGCGGGCGGTTGTGCCGTTTCCGCGTCGGCAATCAAGAGGTCCCGCCGTAGTTGCTCCATGGCTTCCCTGAGCCGGATTTGCCGGACGTCGGAATCGTCCCGCTCCCGCTGCTGGAGCGTTATGGCGTGTTCCAGGGCGGCGAAACACCGTTGCGTTTCCGGGGAAGCGCCGCCGGAAACGTTGAAAATCGCGGGCCCTTTTTCAGTGAATCCAAACGGAGCCGGTTCGTCGTTTTCGAGATACCGCGACCACAGGGCCGCTTTTTCGTGCAACAAACACCGGTCCGTCGTCGGGAGCCCGTTTTCTCCCGAGAGAGTCGCCCAGGGTTTGGCGATGAGCGTTGCCAGTTCGGCTCGCAGGCTTTGTTCCCAAAAAGTGTAACTTCTCGTCTTGATGACCCGATAGACCAGGCGAGGCCAAGGGTCCGCGAGGAGGATGGTCTCCGGTGCGGGCTGACGTTGTACCGTTTCATCGAAGGAAAAGAACGGCAATTCAAGCAGCCGGGCCAGCGAGGCTCGTGGATCGCCGCCCTCGTCACCTCCGACGATCATGCGTAACGGATTTTGTCGCGAAAAAAGGAAGGCCGAGGAAAACGTGAGTTCGGTCCGTTCGAGAATTGGCATGAAATCGAAAATCGCCGAAAGAAACGTCAACGTCGGGCAGCCCGGTGGCGGATGACAGACGGTACAAATCGAATAGAAAAGCGATATGAGCACGGCGACAAACGCGGCCGGGTCGGTTCGTTCAAAAAGAGATGTCAACCGATCCGACCGGATCAGTTCGGCCGGCAGTACGGGAGACAGTGGCTCCAGCCGGACCGGGGGCCGAAACATCGGCTGGATCAGGTTTTCCTGCCGGAGACGTTCATAAAGGGCGATCGGGTGATTTCCCGCATAGAGCAAGGTTTCGGCGGGAACAATCAGGCAGTGAACGAAAAACGACTCCGGAGGCAGAAAAAGCGAGAACAGGTCCGGCTCTTCGGGGCTGATCATGCCGATCAGGTAATTGCCAAGCGGTAGCGGCTGGAAGAAGATGGACGAAAGATCGAAACGAATCGGAGAATCGTCGGGAGATTCCGAAAACCAGTCGGCAATCTCGTTCAGTTCAAGTTCGTTTGCCCGTTCTGTCGCCGCCAACAACACCGGGTCCCGCTTCGAAGCGGTTTGCCGGACGCGAAATAAAGCTTGTTCGATCGGTTTCACCGCAAACGGCTCCTGGCAACACGGATTTTTTGGTTGTATCTACCGATGACCGTTTTTCATGGCCGCGGGCGTTTGCAGGTGTGGACGATGGCGTGACAGAAGAAGGAATGGACGTCCTCGACCAGTTCGTAAATATCGCACGGAATGTGAAGCGAAACATCGGCGAGTTCTTTGAGACGGCCGCCGCCGAACCCGGTCATCGTCAGAACCTGGGCGCCGCCGGTCCGGGCGTATTCGGCGGCCTTGATCACGTTGGGCGAATTGCCGCTGGAGGAGATCAGGATGACGAGATCCTTCGGGTTCATGAAATTTCGGAGCTGAAAGGCGAAAATATTTTCGAATCCGCAATCGTTTCCCAAAGCCGTGATGGTCGAACTGTTGGCACACAAGGACTGGATTCTCGGTTGGCGATCTTCGGGCCCGGCCACGTTCTTACCGAAGTCCGCGGCCAAATGCAGGGCCAGCGAGGCGCTGCCGCCGTTTCCAGCCGTGAAAATCTGCCGGTCTTCCGTATAGGCATGCTGAACCATCATGGCGGCCCGGGACAGGACGGCAAGATCGATTCCGCTCAACAGACGGAGAAACATTTCGTGATAAGAACGGACTTTGTCTTGTATCATGGCGGCAAATCCCATCAAAAACGATCCAAAAAACGAACATCAACCCCGTCATTTTATCGGAAGCCGCTGCGGTGCGACAAATCGGGCTCCGCCGACTTTTTCCGCCGGGATCTCTTCATGCCGTGGTGTCAGCGGTAATTCCGAGGTTGTTTCACGGACAAC
>JBEBTM010000166.1:0-8662 GCA_040393745.1 Thermogutta terrifontis
TACGTTTATTACGACGCGAACAAAAACGGCGTCAAGGACTCCGGCGAAGTCGGCCTCGGCGGCGTAACGATGCTCCTGTATAAGCTCGTCGACGGACAGTACGTCTACACGGGCAAAACGGTCAAAACGGATTCGCGCGGCTTTTACATTTTTACGGACCTGGCGCCGAACGAAACCTACATGATCTCGCAGTACCAGCCCAGCGGTTTCGAAGACGGCCGGGAAAGCGTGGGAACCATCGGTGGCAAAACGGTCGGAACCTTGCCGGCGACGGACGATGACACGATCCGGGGTATCTTGCTGCCGGAAGGCGGAAACGGTGTAAATTACAACTTCGGCGAATTCCTTTCCAGCGACAAACCCACGCCGCCGCCGATCACACCGCCGATCACCCCGCCGGCGCGGCCGACGCCTTCGCTCGGCTTGGCCTCGGGCCCCGCTTCGGTGACGAACTGGCAAACCCCGATCATCGGCGAAGCGCTTCGGCCCGGCTACGGCGGAGGCGGATTACCGTCCGGTTATTCCTGGCACTTGAGCGTGATCAATGCGGGTTATCCTCGTGATACCGAAGGCGTCGAAGCTGCCGCCGAAGGACTGATCGCATCCCGGGAAAGCGCCCAGCGGACCCTACTGCTCGATTCGGCGTCCAGCGACCAATCGGCCCGATACGTTTCCGTGAACTGGACGCCCATGCCGATGAACCAGTCGGTCTGGTATGTCCGGGACAAGAACGGCAACGTCGTCAAACGTTATACTTTCGGTCCTGACGGTGCGAAACCCTTGGCCGCCGACTTCAACGGCGACGGTATCGACGATTTGGCCGTGTACCATAACGGTAACTGGTACATCGACATCAACGGTAACGGCATTTGGGACGAAGAAGATCTTTGGGCCGAACTCGGGACCGCCGCGGATCAACCCGTCGTTGGCGACTGGGACGGTGACGGTAAAGCCGACATCGGAATTTTCGGACCGCAATGGGGCAACGACCAGGTTTTCGTGGCCGACGAGCCAGGTTTGCCGAGCGATTTGAACACGGAATTCACGGCCCGGCCGAAGAATCTGCCGCCGGAAGTTTCGCTCGCCACGGCCATGGAAAACGTCCGTGTGATGAAGCACTCTCAGCGAGGCCAGGTCCGTATGGATGTGATCGACCACGTTTTCCAGTATGGTGGCGACGGCGATCAGGCGTTCACGGGCGATTTCAGCGGCGACGGCGTAACGAAGATCGGGATTTATCGCGACGGAAAATGGTATATCGATTACAACGGCAATGGCCGCTGGGACGACGGCGATATTTTCGTCGACACGAGCGACATGCTCGCCGAACTGGGCCTTGACGGCAAAGGAATCGCGGTTGTCGGCGATTTCAACGGCGACGGTGTCGACAAGATCGGCCTTTTCGTCGACGGAACCTGGCTCTTGGACACCACCGGCGATTTCCGGTTCAACGAGCGAATCGAATTCGGCCAGGCAGGCGACATGCCCGTGGTCGGCGATTTCAACGGCGACGGTATCTCGCAGTTGGCCCTGTACCGGGCAAGCAGCGCGGATTCGCTGTACGCCTCGGCCACGCCGGCTACTGCCCCAATGCGAAGTCTGGACACATCGCCATCCGCCTCCCCGGACGCCGGTATGAGCCGGATTGCCAAGCCTTACGGTGGAGATGACACCACCGACCAAGGCACGCTTCCGGAAGAGTTCCAGGAACGCACTGAACCCACCCCGCATTCCAACGTTCCTTTGAAACGGCGGGGCCGATAAGATACCGTGACGGTTTCGAGATACCAACCTCAAGCATTGGCGTAGAGTTGGTATCTCGGCTTTGTTATTTCTCTATTCCAGCCGAATGGATTCGATTTCAACCTGAATCCCTTCGGTCATGATCGGATCAAATCGTAATTCCGTGATACGACCCTTCCAGCCCGGATGGTCCGTCAGCGGCACGACATATTCCACGAAATCACCCGAGGGACGTACGGGCAGTTTCACGGAATTCTCTTCCGAATATTCCGGTTTCTGTTCCGTTTTCCAGAACATCTGGAGCATGTCGTCTTTGGCGACGGATGTTTTCATGCGAACGACCAGTTTGTCGAACTTCGAGGAGCGAGCACGGTCCTGGGCGACCACGATCGCGGGATCGAACGTCGTCGTTTCGAATTTCAAGCAGTCATCTTCGTTTCGGAAATTCACGACGTTCATCATCGCCCGCCATTCCTGGGCCGGACTGAAATGCCGCTTCCAATTTTCGTAATCGATTCCCCGGAACATCCAGGCGGTCCGGTTCTCAAACAGCGCCATCGGCAGATCGTAGGGGCCCATTCCGGTGTCCGCCGGAAGCAAATCGTCGTGCTTCTCCGGGGCGTCGGAAAAAACACGGCGAACGGCGTCGAGATAACCGAAACCGTATTCGCGATACGGCGCGATATAGTGACCTTCGCTCCATTCGTTCCAGTTGTCGAGGATGAGGATTTTCGAGCCCAATTCGTTTTTCGGAATATTCCGTTCGATAAATTCCTTGCCGCGTCGGAGCAGTGTTTCGTAATCCTTCGGCGGGATTTTCCAGATCGAACCCTCGTCCTTCCATCCGCTCCATCCTTGGCTGAGCGTAACGATCTGCGGCATGATTTCACGGTGCTTTTGCACTTCCCGGAGATAATGCATCTGCATGTCGATTGCGTGTTGCGGGGTCGGGGAGCCGCCGATGTGCCAGCAATAGGCGAAAACGTAATCGAGTCCCAGATCCTTGAAGCTTTGCAGGATGTTCGGATCCGTTCCCCGGTATTCGCCGAGAAGATACAGGCCGTCGAAACCGGCATTCTTACAAGCTTCCCGCATCGCGGTGAAGGCGGCCTTCGCATTCTCGTCGCTACCAAGATCCCGGGCGACATCATGCGGCTGATAGACAAACAGCACGGGCTTGTTGTCGATCTTCAAATAATTTTCCCGCTTGAAAAACTTTTCGATCCAATAAGGCATGAGGTTTTCGAGGAGATCCTTTTCGTCGTTGATTCCGGCCACTCCACGGCGCTGATTCTCCCACATGATCGCGAATTTTATCTTATTTTCGAAACGTGATTTAAAGAACGCGTCATCGAATGCACTCTGTTCGAACATGGTCGTGACCGGTCCGCCCTGGCTCGTGCGGTACCAGCAATAAATGAAATAGGACACGCCATGCTCGACCGCCCATTTGGTTTCCCAGTCGGCGATCTCGGGATTGTCCTGCGCGTAAATCCCCAAGGCGGGCGTACGTTCCTGGTGACGTTTCACGACCTGGTCCCAAAGATCGGCACGCTCGCGTTCCCAAAGCGGACAATTGTGAGCCCCGACCAGGATATCCGTCCTGACAGCCTTCGGTTCGGGAATGTAGTCCATCTTTTCAACTTTCCTGGGAGCAAGGACCGTCTGGGCGATCGTCGACGTTTGAACGACATTACCGTGAACGAGTAATTCCAGGCTGAATTCGGCCCAACCTGGAATGCCGCAGACGGCGTCCCAGGATTCCCTGACGTCACCATTGACGTCAACATCGGCATGATGTTTGGTAATGTGGCAGGAATCGGGCACGATCAGTCGGGATTCATGTTTGACGGATGAATCCTTTTCAATCACCGCCCGAAATCGGAACGGACGTTCGGCTCGAATGATAGGGCAGTCCGTTTGGAAACTGTTCTGCCGGATATCAATGTCCTGTTGCGTGTAGGCGACGCCGGAGAGGCAGAGAAAATACACTGCAATAATATGGGAAAATTTCAATCGCACGGTATGCTCCTTGATCGGTTATGCTTTTATAATTTCAATCGGCTTGTCCGCGGAACGATTCGCCAATCGGTGATTCGAACCGGATGTTTTCCTTGAAAAAGCTAACAAATCCGAATGACCTCCATGTCGATTAATTTGGCGAATTTCTCCAACGTCCCCGCAACATGGCCGACACCCACGGCACAATGATGTGCTGGGCCGTGGCCGCACCAAGTATTGATAAATCGGCGTATATCGAGAGCAAAGCGGTACCGACTGTTCGTGTTGCCGATTTCCAGAATCGGTCCGGATACCGCTTCGCCTTCCGCGACCAATAATTTCAGTACGCCATTCGGAGCATCGACCACGGAAAGCAACGTGACCGGGCCCGGTTTGACGCTCATCTCGACGCTCAGACCGTGCCCGACTTTGCCGTGAAAAACTTTCAGCGGTTTGATTTTCGTTTTTCCGGCGGCGATTTTTGTGTGCCCCGGTCCATCGTGACCCATGAGAATGACGTTGTCGTTGAAATCGAGGGCGTAAAACTCGGTGAAGGAGCCGCCGACGCCGAGACTGTCGAGGATTTTCATCGCGTGGACATTCTTCACCTCGTACTCGCCCGCGACGGGAACATTCTTGGCCGTGAGCAGTGAATTACCGACGATGATCGAACCGACCAGGTCGACGTAGGCGTCGTCGCCGGTACCGTTGAAAAAATAGGCCATGGAGGAAAGATCATGCCGCTCGACGATACGATCCAAAGCGATGGACGTCCGCGCGACTCGGCGGATTTCCTCGTCTGAACAATCGTCTTGAACGTCGAAATGTTCGGCAATTTCCCGTACTTTTATCTCGATTTCAGCGTCCGTCGATTCGTCCCGGAGATTTTTAAGTTCGCTCATTTCCAGGAATTCAAAATGCGAGCCGAACTGCGACGAATGGCGTGTCAGGTCGGAATAGATGTCCAACATGCCACTATAGTAATGCCCGAGCAGGCCGACGCGATTCGTTCGCATGGCCTCCGCGACCTTGGCGGCCCGGATCCATTGTTCGATTTCCCCCCAGGCGATCGGGTCGTTATCCAGAATGCCGGTGACTTGGTGAAAGGCGATTCCGCTTCGCAAGAGGACATTTGCGATTTCCGGAACACTGCACGCCTGGCAGTTGGCAAGCCACTCGCCGGTCATTTTCGTACGATCGTCGAGCCCGTTGAACCAGGCATAATCGATCGCCGCGGCGGGCTGGAGATTGAGGACGACGACCGGAACCTTCAACTTCTGAAGCGCCGGAAGCACCGTCGACGACAAGGCGTAAGTGGATACATAGAGGAAAACAAGTTGAACGTCTTCTCTTTTCAGTGTTTCGGCCGCTCTGTGGGCCGCTTCGGGACTGTCGACCATCCCGCAATCGACGACCTCCGCATCGAAACCGCGCATTCTTTGCGCGATCCGTTCCTGGTAGCCGACAAGCCGGTCGCGGAGACCATCGAATTGCGGCCAATAGGTATTCAAGCCGATTCCAAAAAGTCCTGTCTTCGTAGGCATGTTTTTTTATTTCGATAAATAGGGTTCGTCCGCAAGAGACTTCCTGTTTCCGTCTCCAGGGTTTCGCGGTTAAAAACAATTTCGGCCGGGCCAATCACGCCTCGAACCGGCGTTTAACCATGCAGAATGGTTCCTGCCGGGCATTCGAACCGAAAATCGTCCATAACGTAGCCGTTGCCGATGTCGACCACAACCTCCTCGGCGAGCGTGAAGCCCATCTTTTCGTAGGCGGCAATGGAGTCGGCGTTACCTTTGTGAACGGTCAGCCAGACGGTCGTCGCAGAATTCACATCAAAGCGACCGACGACATGCCGGAGTATTTGCCGTCCGATGCCGCGTCCGCGAGCGGATTTTCGCACGTAGAATTTGCTCAGGAAAAGTCGGTCCGATTCGGCGTCCATCCGAAGGGCGCAGTAGCCGAGAAAGTCGCCGTCTTCTTCCGCAACGAAATAGCGGTAACCTTCGTTTTCGATCTGGCGCGTAATCACCTCGGCACTTTGGAAATTTTCGAGCATGTATTCGACCTGGTCCGGGCCGATCATGTCGGTGTAATGCTCCCGCCAAATTTCAGCGGCAAGAGCGGCGATACGCCCGACGTCCGCCGGTTTGGATTTTTCACGAAACTGGATCATTGGCAGCGCTCCTACGAAAGGGTGGGTGGCAAAGCCCGATTCTACCTACTTTGTCGCCCGGCGTCGAGTCCACACAAGATCCATGCTAAAGGGGTGTCGTAAAATATTGCTGACAATCAAGCAACAGCCGGAATTTGTCTTGACAAAATCGATTGAATCGACTACAATGGGCCGAATCCGGTCGTGTTTCTTTTATGGTCGAATCCCATGTGTCGCTATCCCCGTTCTCTCAAATACCTGATTGTAATTTTGGCTATGCTGCATGCAATGGCAGGAGGGAACGTATTCTGCTGTGCCCATGTTCATTGCGAAGAGGACGAATCCGGTAATTGGGCCGGTGTGCTCCTTGCGTTGCATCACACGCATCCAGGCGGTCACCATCACGACCATTTGCATCACCGAGGGTTGGATGAATCACGTGATGTGACCTGTTGTTGTCAAGATAACCCATGTAACCACGACCATACGTGCGATGGAAGCGGCCAACTGGCCATCAACCCGCAACGGTGCGCCGATGAGGGCTCGGAACAATTTCCCGTTCCGCTCTCGTTTTTCGTTTTTGCCGTTCCCACGGCACAGCCGCTGGTTTCGACCGTCTTCCATGATACCGTCCCGGTTCCTTCTCACGCGCTTTCCTTGCGTCTGCACCTACTCTACGGGTTGCTGCTGATCTGATTCTACCGCCGTTTTCCCGATCTGTTTGTGTGTCTCTGCGCGCAGATTGCGCTCAGCGGCAAAAATACACCATTGATTCTTAGAATGCATTCCTAAATACTATGAAAAATTTATCTCAAAAACCGTTGCGAGGTTTCGCCGCTCTTGCACTGCTCCTGATCGCATGCATCGGAGCTGTTTATGCCCTGGCCTCCACGGTCAAACCCGTTCGGGAATGGTTGCACGATGTCACCAAAAATACGGTGCTGATAAAGATCCTACCGTATGATGACGACGAAAACGATCATGATTCTGCTGCCGAAATGTCCCAGAAGGCTGATTCGGCGTTCCAGGAGCAGGCCGTTGAGATTTCGTTCAGTCCGTCGGCGGCCAAGAATAGTGGGATCGACGATTCCACAATCGCAACGGTCGAGGTGGTCGACTTTAACAAATCGTTCACATTTCCCGGCATTGTCGTCGAGCGTTCCGGTTTTTCGACGATTACCGTTCCGTCGTCCGTTTCCGGCATCGTGACGAAAATTTACCATGAATCCGGAGTCGCAGTCGCGCCCGGCGAGCCGCTCTTCGACATTTTGCTCAACCAACAGGAATTGGTCAAGGCGCAGACCGAATTTTTGAATTTGTTGAAAAGGCGGGAAATCAACGCAGCCGAACTGCAACGCCTGAATGCGATCGATCCGGAGCTTGTTCCGAAACAGCATCGCGATCTCGTTTATGAAAAGATGCAGCTTGAACAGAACATCGGTCTGCAGAAGAATGTCCTGCGTCTTCAAGGGTTGAGTGAAAACGACATTTTGGAATCCCTTGAAAAAAAGGGCCGCATTATCCAAAACATGACCGTTTATGCGCCGTCTATCGCCAAGGAGGAAAACATCGCCTCTTCCTCCCACGCGGATGAAGAAGAACATGTATACACCATCGACGAACTTTACGTAACGACCGGTAAAAACGTCTCGGTCGGCGATTCCCTGTGCCAACTGTCCGACTATTGCAAGCTGGCGATCCGGGGAAAGGTTTTCGCCGCTGATGAAAAAGCGTTGGCTCAAGCGTTATTCTCGAAGAGTCGCGTTACCGCGGTATTTGAAGGCAACGGTTCTCGCGAAATCGCGGACGGTCTCTTCATCCGTTCCATCGACAACAAAATCGACATGGCGGGTGGGACGCTTTTTTGTTACGTCGACTTGAAAAACCGTTTCAACGACTATGAAGTGAACGGCGAAAGCAAACGAAGGCGGTATATCCAATGGCATTTCAAGCCCGGCCGGCGATGTGAACTGAACGTCGAATACGAGCCGCTGAAGAATTGCATCGTGTTGCCTGTCGATGCCGTTGCCAAGGATTTGCAGGAAATGTGCGTCTTCGAGTGGGTCGGTAACGAAGACGACAAGAAAATCTGGCGCAAAAGACCTGTTCATGTGATTTATCAAACGAAGGACGTCGTCGTGATCGCCAATGACGGCTCCGTATTTCCCGGCGCCAAGGTCGCCACGAAAGGAGCGAGTTTCCTTCTCGCCGCATTGGACGCCTCGAACCAAAAAAACGCCGGAGGCGGCGGCATCCAACACGGCGATCACGTGCATTGATCCTTACAATCAACATCCTTCAGAGATAAATATATGTTCAATTACTTCATTAAGTTTTCACTGAATAACCGTTTTATCATCTTGGTATTCGCGGCGATTTTATTGGTCGTCGGCGGTTATCAGGCGACCCGGTTACCGGTCGACGTCCTGCCCGATTTGAGCCGACCTCGCGTCATCATCATGGTCGAATGCAAAGGAATGGCCCCGGAAGAGGTCGAGTCGCTTGTGACGGTTCCCATCGAAACTTATCTCAATGGCGCCACGGGCGTTACGGCAATTCGCAGCAATTCGACCGCCGGACTGGTCGTGCTGACCATCGAGTTCGAATGGAACATGGAAACGATCCGTTGCCGCCAGATCGTCGACGAGCGTTTGCAACTGGCGACGGATCGTCTGCCGCCCGGCATTGTTCCTCGCATGGCTCCGATGGCGTCGATGATGGGACAGGTCATGTACCTGACAATTTGGGACGAAAAAGATGAAC
>JBEBTM010000167.1:0-8647 GCA_040393745.1 Thermogutta terrifontis
CAATCTACCTTCGTTATCTTTGCAGGCTCGCGGAAAACACCGCATTTTATCAATTTCTTTGATCGTTATAAGACCCGTCAATCTATAGTGATCGTCCACGAGGAGCAGTTTCTCCACCTTTTTTTCCATCAAAATGCTTTCCGCCTGCTCCAGCGTGACGTTACGTGTTGATGTGACAAGGTTTCCGGTCGTCATCACCTCCGAGATTTTAATTTCCCAATCCTCCAAAAACCGGAGATCGCGGCGGGTCAGGATGCCGCAGAGCTTGCCATCGTTTTCGACGATGGGGACGCCGGACACGTTTTTCTGGTTCATGATGTCCCTCGCCTGTTCCACGGTTGCCGTGGGGGGAAGCGTGGCTGGATGCCGAATGATGCCATTGGCGCTGCGTTTGACCTTGGCAACTTCCTCGGCCTGATCGACGATACTCAGATTTTTGTGGATCACGCCGAGGCCCCCCTCCTGTCCCAAGGCGATGGCCATGTTCGCTTCGGTAACGGTGTCCATGGGCGAACTGATCAGGGGAATCCGGAGATCGATGCGACGCGTAAGCTTTGTCGTAACATCGACTTCAGAGGGGACAAAATCAGAATATTGCGGTTCGAGGAGAACGTCGTCAAATGTAATCCCCATTTCGGAAAAAAGATCGTCCATAGTATCGTATCCTTGTTAAAGAATGTCGGTTTGAAGCTCAAAACCGACGAAGCGTGCAAGCTACGGACACGGGACCGAAATAAAAACAACGGAGACCGTGACCGCCCATTTTAGGCGATTTTCCCCATTTTGCAAGGGTGAAAATCCCAACTCATCGGCGGGCGTATTTTTCCTTGACGAATTCATCGTTTTTCCTCCTGAAAAAATTTGCTTTTGTTTGCCGCAACCTTTTTACAAGAAAGAATTTGCGTTTGCCGGCCTCAATCTTTTTCACGGGCAACGCTCCGGCGGAAGCGCCGTTGGACGACTTGATGCTGGCGGCGTTCAAAAATCCTCGGGCAAAAACGCCGCAGGGATGTGTTCCACTTTCGGCGGCGATTCCTCGGGCCAGTCGATGGCGATCACATCAAAACGTACGGCAATGCTTTCCAAGCGACATAGAAACACGAACCGCCGGGCCGCGGCGAGGATGCGTCGCTGCTTGCCCGGATGTACGGCCAGACTCGGCGAACCGAACAGGCCGGGCCGGCGGGTTTTCACCTCTACGAAAAGGATCGTCCGACCGTCCCGGGCCACGATATCCAGTTCTCCTTCGGGGAACCTGACATTTCTGTGCAAAACCGCGCAACCTTTTTCGGACAAGAACTGAGCCGCCTCGTCTTCGCCCGCCCGGGCCAGTTGGTCTTTGGGACGATCCGAGGTACTGTTGCGGGAGCAAGGCAAACGCATCCACCGGCAGCGGTCCAGCGGATCACGTGAACACTGGGACCGCAGGTCGGCCAAGAGGCGCCGGAGCCGATGAAATCGACCCGGCTTCGGACGTTCCGGACGGATCAAGGGGATCGTTTCCATCGGCGTCATCTCTATTCACGCAATGCTTTCCGGTACTTCGCGGGGGGCATCCCTAATTCCGCACGAAAGACTTGGATGAGATAACTCGGTGTACCGAAACCCGTCATTTCGGCAATCTGCGGGATCGGCAGATCGGTTTCCTGGAGGAAGGCGCAGGCTCGGGCGAGCCGAACGGCGTGGATTTCCTGCAGGAGAGTTCGCCCCAGCGCCTTTTTGAATTTCATCTCCAGGGTTCGGCGTGACAGGGCCAGGCTTTTGACCATCAGGCCGATGGAAATCTGACCCGGCGGCTGCGTGTGAATGTACTGCATCGCCGCCGCAATTTCCGGGTCGTCCAGCGCAACGACTTCGCTGGACCGTCGCTCGACAATGCGCAGCGGCGGCACGATAATCGGTCCGGTTTCGCAGGGTTCGCCGCGCATCATCGCATCAAGCCTTTTCGCGGCGAGAAACCCGCCCTGCACGGCGTTGAGAGTCACGCTGGAAAGCGGCGGAAAACTCAGCTCGCATAAAAGATCGTCATTATCCACGCCGATAACCGCGACCTTTTCCGGAACGGCAATTCCGGCCAGCGCACAGGCGCTGAGCACTTCCCGGCCCCGCTGGTCGTTGCAGGCGAGCACGCCCACGGGCTTGGGCAATTCCGAAAGCCACCGAGCCAGTCCGTGCTCTTCCTCTTCCCACCGGACCGGCCTGCCTCGACGGACCGGCATTTCGTACACAAACGATTCCAAGCCGTTTTCCCTCAGTCTGGCGACGAAGGCGTCTTCCCGGATCTTCGACCAAACCTGACCGCGATAACCGATAAAAGCGAAATGCCGGAACTGTTTTTCAAGAAAACACTCGGCGACCAAACTCGCCGCACCGACCGAATCGCTGGCCATTTCGAGGAGCCCCGCCTTGTGTTTCCGGGCCTGCGGGGCCAGTTCCGTGGGCAAATCGAGCAATACGGCGGGGAGTCCCGTTTCCAGGACGAGCCGGGCCGTGCGTCGGTCCATGACCCGGGCGATAATGCCGTTGCCGTCCCAGTCCTTCATTTTCGGTACGATTTGCTCGAAATCGCCCGGGGTGAGGTGAAATTGCCAGGGACCGTGAAGCCGGGAATATTTCGAAACGCCGCGCAGGAGCCCCCGGCCGTAACCGCGTGACGTTTCAATGAGCAAGGCGACTTTCGGGGCGTGATGGGGCATGGCACGGAACCGACTTGAATTCAATATTCCTGATACGCTTTTTGCAACGTTTCAACGTCCACGGGGGCGTCGTGAATCCAAATGCGATAGGAAAGACGGATCGTTTCACCGGGCTCGAATTTCCGTTCTTTCACGCCGGGCCAGCCCACGCAGAGAGGACCGTAATATCGGATGAGCCAGGTCGGCGGAAAGTCGGGATGCGTTTTCGGCACGAAAACGGCCGCACCGGTGCGGCGCGGCGTGAGTTTGCCCTGGTCGTCCTTTTCGAACCGCGAGGTGTAATCGGCCCAAACGAGCGGGATGTCGGGCAAATCCTCTTTGGCGACGCCGTCCGACGTGGTGATCGTCGACGCTCCGCCGGGTTTGTCCGTGGAAGGTCGGAAACGCACGGTCAGGCCGCCGTAACTCTTCCCTCCCGCCCCCTGGAGCGACACGGGGAAATCACCGACAATCCACTCGAAATCGAAATCCACGGCCCGGGACCGCAATGCGCCGTCGGTTTTCACGGGATGCGTCGTTATCGTTACGAACTCAGTCGCAATCTTTTCATCGGTGGGTCGTCCGGTTTCGTCCCACTTGAATTCATTTGTTTTTTCGGCGATGAACCAGCCGTTTTCGACTTTGAACACCGCCTTGCCCTGTTCAACTCTCGAACCATGAAATCGCACGAAAAGCTGCTTCATACGGGTGTTGCTCGTCCATGTGTCGTATTTTTCGACCGTTCCGTCTTTCCTGTGGACGTTCACATGGGGCCAATTCCAGAAGACGCCGTGATGGTGATAATGATCCCGGGGCGCGTTGTCGGTCAGGATTTCGCCATGGAGCCCGTAAAGCGGATGGACGTAAGAACCGGCCAGGAACCGGGGATCTTTCGCGGGAACCTTGGGATGGACGACCAGTTCGGCATTATACTGCCAGACAGGCTGGTCCCCATCGGTAAGCTGGACAACGCCTCTTTCACCGGTTGCAAAGGAGAAACCGCCCTCCTCGGCCAAGGTCAACGAGGCAGTCAAAAGAACGACAAGCGTGACAAGCAGTTTTGGGTTCATGGCAACAAACGGAGCTAATGGATGGTTGGAGGAATAGTGGCCATTCACCATTTTTGCATTTTCGGCGGGAATTGCAAGCATTTCAGGGGAAAAAACGCTTGTCATTGCCTAACGCGGCGGGTAAAATGGGGCGATTCGAGCATTTCCCGAATTTCCTTACCCGTCGCATTCCCATGAAAAAAACCGCCTTGTTTTTGTTGGCCGTTGCCGTGTTCCTGCTGCCTCGGTTGGCTTCCTCGCAGGAGACGCCGAGCGAACCGAAACATTTGATATTTCGCTCGGTGCCCTTTACCGAGGTGAAATTCAATGACCGATTCTGGTCGCCCCGGCTGACGGTCAACCGGGAGATTTCCATTCCACATAACTTCGAATGGTGCGAAAAAACGGGCCGGTTCGCCAACTTCGCCAAGGCGGCCAAGATCCTTCAAGGGGATTTTCAGGGTATCTACTTCAACGATTCCGACGTCTACAAACTGCTCGAAGGCGTGGCATATTCGCTTGCGGACCACCCCGATCCGGCCTTGGAAAAACGGGCCGATGCCGTCATCGACTGGATCGCCGCGGCGCAGCTTCCCAACGGTTACCTGAATTCGTATTTCCAGATTCGCGAGCCGGATAAAAAATGGACGAATATCGTCATGCACGAACTGTACTGCGCCGGGCACATGGTCGAAGCGGCCGTGGCGTACAAACGGGCCACGGGCAAGGACAAACTGCTGAACGTGGCCGAGAAGTTTGTCGACCACATCATTGATGTCTTCGGGTCTCTGCCAGACGGGCGGACTGCTCCCGATCCTTCGGATGGTCGCTCACATGACCAACGCCCCCTCTTTGAGGTACCCGGGCACGAGGAAATCGAACTCGCGCTGGTGAAACTATACGAATTGACCGGCAAGGAAAAGTACATGAAACAGGCCGAACAATTCGTAGACGTTCGCGGCGACCAATCGAAGCGGGGCGATAAAATCCACGGAGCCTACGACCAAGATCACGAGCCGATTCGAGAGCAGTCGGAAATCGCGGGCCACGCCGTTCGGGCCGTTTATCTTTACGCCGGGGTCGCCGACATTGCCGCTTATACGGGCGATCAAGGGTACATCAAGGCCATGGACCGCCTCTGGAACGACGTGGTGAACAAAAAAATGTACGTCACCGGCGGCATCGGAGCCCGGCACGAAGGCGAAGCGTTCGGCGATGCGTTTGAGCTTCCGAATCGTTCGGCGTACTGCGAAACCTGCGCGGCGATCGGCCTGGTTTTCTGGGCCCACCGCATGAATCTGCTGCACGGCGAGGCCAAGTACGCCGACATCGTCGAGCGGGCCATGTACAATGGCGTTTTGTCGGGCATCGGCATGGACGGGAAACATTTCTTTTACGTCAACCCGCTGGAAAGCGTGGGCAATCATCACCGCCAACCGTTCTTCGACTGCGCTTGCTGCCCGACCAACGTGGTGCGATTCCTGCCCTCCTTGCCAGGCTATCAGTATGCCGTGGATAAAGACGGGGCACTGGTCGTCAACCAATTTATTGCCGGAAAAGCGACCGTCGAACTTCCCGATGGCAAGTTGGAATTGACGATGAAAACGAATTATCCTTGGGACGGCGGTTATGAAATTGGAATCGTACCGAAAAAGAATCCACAATCCAAAGCAGAGAAGTTTACCGTTAAAGTGCGAACCCCCGGTAGTCCGGAGTTTGACTACGGCAACACGACAACGATTCCGTGGAATCTTCCTTCATATGTAATGGGAGACCAAACATATGAAATGAAACCGAAGCGTATCGTCGCGAACCCTCGGGTTGAAGCCGACCGGGGGCGGGTGGCGATCATGCGGGGGCCACTTGTGTACTGCTTCGAGCAGGTCGACAACGAAGTGCCCGTGCTGCGGATCAACCTGGCAAAGAACCCCGAATTCAAAGAAGAATTTCACAAGGATCTCCTGGGCGGTGTGATGGTGCTGAAATGCAAAAATGCCGACGGCCGGGAACTCACGGCGATTCCGTATTACGCCTGGGACCACCGCGAGCCGGGGGCCATGGCCGTTTGGGTCCGCCAGCAGGGCCTCGCGAAGGACCAGCCCGCTTGGGGCGACGACGCTCCGCTGTACCGGGAACTCGATCCGAAAACGCTCAGCGCCACCGATGCGACCGATGAGGACATCGAACCGTTCGTGACGGCATCATTCTGTCACAATAGCGACGGCATCGACGCGGTCATCGACGGGCACGAGCCAAAAAACTCGAACGACCATTCGATTCCCCGAATGACATTCTGGAATCACAAGGGTACGGCGGAATGGCTGGAGATCGATTTCGGGCGGACCCGGAAAATCTCGTCGAGCAGCGTGTACTGGTTCGACGACACCGGCCGGGGACAGTGCCGAGTTCCCAAATCGGCGACGTTGTCGTACCGCACCGAAAACGGTTGGAAGAAAATCGAAACGCCCGTGGGCGTCGACCGGGATAAATTCAACCGAATCGAATTCGATGCCGTGGAAACCACGGGATTTCGGCTTGATCTTCAACTCCGGGACGACGTCAGCGGCGGGGTTTTGGAGTGGAAATTCGAATAGTCCTAAAGACCAATTTGACAATGTTTCCCGTATATTCCCAAGTTGCGCCGCGCTCCACTTGGGGTCTTGACACCTTATTTTCCATTTTCAATTCCCCATGTTCATCGGCCCTGTTTTTACTCGTGAAGTGACCATTGCCCCCCGCCGGGAATGGACTTACGTCCTTCGGAGCGTTTACGCCGCCCTGTTGCTCCTGCTCATCGCCACGGCCTGGCTGGTGATCAGTGGGACACAGCTTATTACCGACCCCGGCGACTTCGCGCGATTCGGGGCCATGCTCTTTCAGTTTCTCGCCCCGATCCAGTTGGTACTGGCCGTGTTCTTCGCCGCGACACTCGCCGCGGGCGCTGTGGGACAGGAAAAGGAACGCAAAACGCTGTTGCTGCTACTACTGACCCGAATGACCAACTGCGAACTTGTCCTCGGAAAACTCTTTGCCAGTTTGCTGAGCACCCTGATGATGCTGGTTGTTTCCGTACCGATTTTTATGGCGATCAGTCTTTTGGGCGGCATCTCGTATTACCAAATCGTGCGAGTTCTGCTCGTCACACTGTTCAGCATGCTCGCGGCGGGCAGTTTGGGAAGCTGCGCCGCGCTGTGGCGGGAGAAGACGTTTCAGGCGATTGCGACCACGATTCTGGGCCTGGTGCTTTGGATCGGTCTGTGGGAAGCCGTGGGACTCGGACTCTTTGGCGCGACGATTCTCGGGTATTCCGCCGAAACGTTGGCGACCATGTTCAGCCCCTGGAACGCCGTGGTGATTGCGACCAGGCCGGCTGTCGACGTGAGTTTCGGCGGTCTGTCGGGCTTCGGCGTGGTGCAGGCGGCATTGGGGCCCATCGCCGGTTTTCTCGTCGTCAGCGGGCTCATCGTGCTGGGCGTGAACACGCTGGCCATCCTGCTCGTTCGAGTTTGGAATCCGTCCCGGGAGACGCGGCCGATCAACATGGAGGAGGATACCTGGCGTAAAAATTACGAAAATGCCGAACAAACCCTGGCCGAAACGTTGGCCGTGGACGATGTGACCCGGCTCGAAGAACAGCGGGCTCTGCACCAGGTGACCTTGACGCCGGAGGAACGTAAAGCGGATCGAACCAAAAGCGCGGAAATCACGGCCGAACCGGGACGGGTGCGGCATCCCTGGAATAACCCGGTCGTTTGGCGTGAAATCATGACCCGGGCTTACGGCCGCCGAATCTGGGTCATCCAGTTCGGTTTTTTGGCTTTCTTCGCCATGTGCGCCTGGGCTCTGCATCAAACGCTTTCGGACAGCCTGGTCGTTTCCGCTTCGCAGCTTGCCGGACCGCTCGTTCCCCTGTTTCTGCTTTCGCTCATTCTCGTCAACGTGCAGGCGATCACGTCGCAAACCTCGGAGAAAGACGGCGGAACCTTCGACCTGCTACTTGCCAGCGACATCACGCCGAAAGAGTACGTTTTCGGCAAGCTCGGCGGAATTTTCTACAACATGAAATGGATCGTGATCCTGCCGCTACTGCTTTGCGGATACCTGTATTTCCGAGATGCGATGTCGGGAGTGTCTCTGCTTTTCCTGCTCGTCGGTCTGATCGTGCTTTACGCTTTCGTGGCCACGGTGGGAGTTTATATCGGCATGCAGTACGATAATACCCGAGCGGGCACGGCGACGAGCCTGGGGATCATCTTCTTCCTCTTTGTGGGCATCGCGGCATGCATTTGGATCATGGTCGCCTTCAGCGGTTCGTTTGAAACACAGCTCGTCCCCTTCTCGGCGTTCATGATCGGCGGCGGCATCGGGCTTTACATCACCCTGGGAGCCCGGAATCCTTCGGCGGCGATTGCCACATCGTCGTTTATCCTGCCGATTGCCGTGTTCTACCTGATTACGTCCATGTTGTTGGGGAAATATTTCCTGGTTTTCGTGGTTCTCAGCGGCGCATTCGGGTTCACCACGGCAGCCATGCTCATCCCGCTGATCGCGGAATTCGACGTCGCCACGGGAAGAACCACGGCGGACTGAAAAGCGAGCGTTTGAGGATCGGGGACGAGGGTCACGCCGAAGCTGCCGATATTTGGCCCCCGATGGAGCGCAAATACCCGAACTCATTGGGACCGTGGCACCGCTCGTGTTCCCGAAACATCACCCGCTTTCTGGTTGTCGGCCGTATCGTTGCTAAAACCGCACGATGCACCCGATATCCAGCGCGACCACCCAAACCATCAGGCTCAGGATCATTGCCAGGCCGATATAGCTGAGGACGACCTGCACCGCTTCGTTGGGAGCTCGACCCGTGATGCCTTCATAAGCGAGGAAAACAACGTGGCCGCCGTCCAAAACGGCGATCGGTAGAAT
>JBEBTM010000168.1:0-8633 GCA_040393745.1 Thermogutta terrifontis
TTCTCTGTACGCGCGAATATTTTCGCCTGAAACAGCGGAATCGTGAATCCGTCATGGAAAAAGCCGTTCGCCCGGTTCAATTCGTTCCTGAAACCATTCGAGCCGACATTTTATTCCACGGCATGAAAAAGAGTCGCAATCACTTTGCCGTCGTCTTGGACGAATACGGCGGCATGAGCGGCATCGTCACGATGAACGATTTGCTGGAACAACTTGTAGGCGATTTGGAAGATGACGAGACGGCTCCGATCGAACAGCCTCCGATCGAAGTCATCGGTACGGCGACATGGCGGATTCAAGGAAGTGCATTGCTCGTGGATGTCGAAAAGGCGACCGGTCGGCAATTGCCGGCCGATAGGTATGACACCTTCTCCGGACTGGTATTTGGCCTGCTTGGTGCTATTCCCAAAGACGGGGAAATACCGATTGTCGAAGGCTATGGTCTAAAAATCGAAGTTGAAGAGATTCAGGATCACCGACTGCAAAAAGCGATTGTTACGATTATCGGCGAACGAGATTGATTTTCGGAAAGCAAAATTCATATCAAGTGGTTGAAGAGAAGGTAATGAAGGCCAACTCGAAAGGATTATATTTCATCGGGACATTTCTTCAATCGACATCCTTTACAGATCCGCCGAAAGTAAAGGTCGGATTCGAGCAATGCGGATTAACGCAACACCATTGTTTGATATGATCTAAGACGCTTGAGACAGGCTCTTTCGCAGTTGCGAAAGCGAGAACGCGAACAGAGCCGCCCCGATGGCGAAGAGACACAAGAACGGTTTCCAAACGACGTCCAAGCCGGCGCCGCGGTAAAGAATCGCCTGACCGATTTCCACGAAATGCGTCGTCGGGGCGACGAGCATGATATTTTGTACGATTTGTGGCATGCTCTCCCGGGGCGTGCTGCCGCCGGACAACATCTGCATCGGCAACAACACAAGTAGGAGCAACATTCCGAACTGCGGCATGCTTCGGGCGATGGTTGCAAGAAAAATTCCCATCGACGTTGCCGCGAAAAGATGCAGCGCCGCACCGGCCAAAAACAGCGGCACCGATCCTTCCAACGGAACCGCCAAGGCCCAGCGGACGACCAGGAAAAGCGACATGCCCGTTGCCAGCAGCACGACCGCGCCCATCGACCAGACCTTCGAAAGCATGATCTCCGTCGGTGTGACCGGCATCACGAGCAGATGTTCCAACGTGCCGTGCTCCCGTTCCCGAATCAAGGCCGCTCCGGTCAGAATGATCGAAAGCATCGTGACCTGGTTGATAATCTCCATGATTGACGCGAACCAGGCCTGGGTCAAATTCGGATTGAAGCGATTGCGAACGGCGACGTCGATGTTCAGCGCCCCTCCGGTGTCTTCCCGGTTGACGAATTTGTCGATTTCACCGGTCGCGATTTCCTGAATGTAACCGGCCCCGGTAAAAGCCTGATCCATCCGGGTCGCATCGACGTTGAGTTGAATCGCCGGACTCCGGCCGTTGAGCACGTCCTGCTGGAATTCCGGGGGGATGTTCACCGTGAACGTATACAGATCGGTGTCCATGCCGCGATCCATTTCCTGCGTCGTGATTTCGACGGGCTCGGTGAACATCGGCGGGTAGAACGAGTCCATGATCCGGCGCGACAGCGGCGAGCGGTCTTCGTCGATGAAAGCGATCGCCGCTTTGTTGATCGAATCCGGCTTGGCCGTTGCCGCCGTGTAGATCGCGAACGTGAACGAATACACGATCAGGACCAGGAGGAGTGGATCGCGGATCAATCCCCAAAGTTCTTTCACGCCGAGTCGATAAATATGAGATAAGGAACGCATGGCATCAAGTCGTCAGGTTTCCTGTTTTTTCTGTAACATAATGCTCAGACCGACAAAAATCTGAACCGTCAAGGCCAGGATCAACAGAGGCGTTTGTAAATCGCTGAAACTCAACGCCTTGTTGAACACGCCGCGTGAAATGATGAGCATGTAGGTCATCGGATACACGTTGCCGATCATCCGGCCCGCCCCTTCCAGCGACGAAACCGGATTCAACAGACCCGAAAACTGGACCGCCGGGAGCATCGTACCGATCATCGCCAGAAAAATCACGGCAATCTGGCTCTTCGTGATCGTCGAAAACAGCAATCCCATTCCGGTCGCGATGCAACAGTACAAAAACGCGCCCACGATCAACGCCGGGACACTGCCCGTGATCGGCACGTCAAACAAGAGGACGGCCATCAGGACGAGCAGAAGGAAACTGAGCATCGACAGCGCGACATAGGGCAGTTGCTTCCCGACGATAAATTCGGTTCGTGTCATCGGTGTCACGTAAAGGTTGATGATCGAACCGAGTTCTTTTTCCCGAACCACGGCCAAAGCCGCAAGGATGGCCGGAATCATCAACATCAACAACGGAATCACGGCCGGAACCATCGCCGGCAGGCTTTTCACATCGGGATTGTAACGGTAACGCACCTCGACCGTTGCAGGAGAAGGCATTTCCGCACCGTAATCCTGTCGATATCGGTCGGCCAGCCAAAGTTGATGCATGCCGAGCACATAACCGCGAATCGTTTCCGCCCGCTGCGGCATGGCGCCGTCGAGCCAAATCGCCATTTCAGTCGGAGCGCCGTGCTGGAGGTCCTTGGCGAAATTCGGCGGAATCTCCAAGGCCATCGAAATGTCGCCGCTCCGCATCCGCCGGTCGAGTTCGTCGTAATCCCGGATCGGTGGCCGCTGTTCAAAGTATCGGGAACCGGCGATATTCAGCGTGTAATCACGACTCAAGCCCGTATCGTCGCGGTCGATGACGGCAAATTTCAGATTCTCGACGTCCATGGTGATGCCGTAACCCATGACAAACATCAGGATCATTGCTCCGAGCAGCGCCAGCGTCAACCGGATCGGGTCTCGCCGCAATTCGAGCGACTCCCGCCAAGCCGCACTGTAGAACCGGCGAAAACAGAATTTTTCACGCGAAACTTTTTCGGATTTCTTCTTCGCTCCTTTTTCCACCTGGGCTTCGGCGAGTATATCATCGTCAGTGTTCTTTTCGCCCGCTCCGGCATCGAGCAAATAACCGATGAACGCTTCTTCCAGCGTTTTGGCACCACGTTCCTTGACGAGATCGCCCGGCTTGCCCACGGCCAGTGACTTTCCGGCGTGCATGAGCGAAATCCGATCGCATCGTTCGGCTTCGTTCATGAAATGCGTCGTGATAAAAATCGTTACGCGATCCTTCCGGGACAATTCGATGATGAGCCGCCAGAAATCGTCCCGGGCGATCGGATCGACGCCGGAGGTTGGTTCGTCGAGGATCAAAATATCCGGGTCGTGAACCACGGCCACGGCCAGCGAAAGACGTTGTTTCACGCCAAGCGGCAAATTCGACGGCAAGGCGTCATAGAGTTTCGACAAACCGAAACGGTCGGCAACGGTTTCGATGCGTTCCGGGATGTCTTTTTCCGGAATGGCAAACAGCCGGGCATGGAGCACGAGATTCTGCCGGACAGTTAGTTCTTCGTACAACGAGAACGCCTGGGACATATAACCGAGGTGCCGACGTGTTTCCAGATCGTTCGCATTGACTTTTCGTCCGAAGAGTTTGGCGGTCCCTTCCGTCGCCGGAAGCAGGCCCGTCAGCATTTTCATCGTCGTCGATTTGCCGCAACCGTTGGAGCCGAGAAAACCGAAAATCTCGCCCCTGGGAATCTCGAAGTCGACGTGGTCGACCGCCGTGAATTTACCGAATCTCTTGGTTAGTCCTTTCGCTTCAATGGCGATTTCGTCGTCACCTTTCGGCATCGGCCCGATTTCGACCGGTTTGTAATCCTTCCGCTTTTCCTCCGGCATGAGTTGGATGAACGCTGATTCCAGCGAATCCTTACCGGTCCGTTCCAGCATTTCGCGCGGCGTACCGGTCGAAAGAATTTTGCCGTCGTCCATGGCAATGAGCCAGTCGAAACGCTGTGCCTCGTCCATGTAGGCCGTGGCAACGATGACCGACATGCCGGGCATGCCTTTTCGGACCTTGCCGATCAAGTCCCAGAACTGCGACCGGGCCAATGGGTCGACGCCCGTGGTCGGTTCATCGAGGATCAGCAGGTCGGGGTCGTGAATCAGGGCGCAACACAAACCGAGTTTCTGTTTCATGCCGCCCGACAATTTTCCGGCGGGACGATCCAGAAAATCCTTCATGCCGGTTGCCGCCGTGAGGGAATCAATCCGGCGCCGGCGTTCCTTTCGATCGTGGCCGAAAAGCCGGGCGAAGAATTGCAGATTTTCCTCGACCGAGAGCGTCGGATAGAGATTCTTGCCCAACCCCTGCGGCATGTAGGCGATTTTCGAGCAGATATTTTCACGGAACGACCGGTCGGAAATGTCGCCGCCGAGAACCTCGACGGTTCCTTCCTGCACGGCATGAGCGCCCGAGACGAGCGACAGGAGACTCGACTTACCGACACCATCGGGACCGATCAGGCCGATCATTTTTCCGGACGGAATTTCGATACTCACATCGTCCAGCGCCTGAGTCTTACCGTAATGCAAGGAGACGCCGGACAATCGAACCGCCGAATGTTCCTGTTGGAATTCGTTCATCGCGGCTCCTGATGATTGGTCGAACTTGGCGGGACTTTTTGGGAATCCTTGTTTCGGTCAAAATTAGGCGGTGTCGCCGTGGTATTGGACGGTGCAACGGTTGCTTCCGATGGCTTGACGGGTCCGGGATTGAAACGCAGAATCGAATTCGGATCGACTGGTTTGACCGCGAGATTTTCGGGCCATGTGGCCTTCGGATCGATCTTGACCCAGGCGATGCCTGGCAAACCGGTCTTGGTCCACTCCATAAAATCTTTCAGGAGCGTCCGATCGACTTTCGCCTTGACACGGAACATGAGTTTTTGACGCTCCGATTCTGTTTCGACCGTCTTGGGCGTGAACTGAGCCTGTGAAGCGACATAGGTCACCCGAGCCGGGATCGGATATTCCGGGGCGGCGTCAAGTATGATTCTTGCTTCCGCACCGATGGCGACCTTGCCCGCTTCTGCGGCTGGAAGGAAGAAGTTGATATAAACGTCGGACAGGTCGATGTAGTTCAAGACCTTGCCGCCGGCCGACACAACTTCTCCCGGTTGAGCAATACGGTACTGAACCCTCCCGTCACAGGGGGCGGCCAGATGGCTGTCTTTGATATCGGCCTCGATTCGGGCAACGGTCGCTTCGGCGGCATGTACCGCCGCCGTTGCGCCGAAGACTTCCGCTTCGGCGGCCTTGACCGTGGATTCCGCAACGCCGACCTGTGCTTTGGCCGTTTCGACGATGGCCTTGGCGGCCATTTCATTTGTTTCGTCGACATCGTAATCTTCCGCCGTCATGACCCCTTCATCGGTCAGAACTTTTGTGCGTTTGAATTTACGCTGTATTTGTTCGAGTTCGCTTTGACGTTGGGCCACGGTCGCCTGAGCGGCCACAACGTCGCTTTTCTTAACGTCGACCTGCGCTTTCATGCTCGCTTCGCTCGCTTTGGCCTTGAACACTTGGGCTTTCGCTTCATTGAGTTGGGCTTGAAGGACTTCCGTTTCCATCACGGCGAGAATGTCGCCCGCTTTGACGAAATCGCCTTCATCGGCCTTGATCTCGATGATCCGACCGGCCAGTTTCGCGGAGATATCGATTTCCGTTGCTTCAAGGCGTCCATTTCCTCCGGCAAAACCGGGACCGGGACTGGTATCCTGGGACAAATTCCAACACAGGTAGACGATGCCGATCAAAACCACGATCACGATTAAGAGGATGAATTTTGCTTTCATGATGTTCCTCAAGGAAAGAACCGAATCAAGGTCCGGATAACGGAGAGATTTCTATACTCATTGTAGTGACTACAACAACTTGAGACAAGGAGAAAATATGCGTGAGTCCGGTTTTATATTTGAATTATCAAATAACCTTCGACTTCAAAAAATGAACGGAAGCAGCCGCCAGCGGACTCTTTTGCAGTAATCGACATAGCCCGGCAGATGCTCTCGCAAATACCGTTCCTCATCGAAAATGCGAAATACGAGAATCAGGAGCATCGGAAGCGTCGCAGGCATACCCCACCAGGAACCGAGCGCGAGCGGTGTGAAGAAAAAACAAACGAGCGTTCCCGTGTACATCGGATGCCGCACCCAGGCATACGGCCCGGTCGAAACCACCGGCTGGTTCTCTTCGACCGTGATCGTCGCCGCCATGTAACGATTATAATTCGCCGTATAAACGACAAACGCGATGCCGAGGATGCTGAAAACGAATCCGATGATCGCTGCGACGAGCGGCACATCCGACCAGTGGAAACGTCTATCGAAACCCGGAATGGTCAACCACAGGCAAAGATAGCCGAGCAGAAGTCCCGCGAGGATTTTCTCGGCTTGAACCTTCTCAGCTTTCGGCCCCACGTTGAGCCGCCGCTCCAGGAAATCGGGATCGATCCTGATCCACCATGCCGTACCGACGACGAGGTAGACCGTGAACAGTCCCCAATAAATCCACGCCTGCGGGAAATCGAACGTCCCGGCAGGCAGGAACAGCAGGACGAAAGCAATCACGTCCGAAATTGCACCAGCAACGAACAAACGGCGGAGAAGCGTTTTGTCGCAAGCCTGTTTTTCCATCGATGTGATCCACTCCGTTGGAATGGACGGGGGGCTTCCGAATGTCACAATAACGGGTTTGTTTGCACCACTTACGGTTTTTCGGTGACATCATAACAGTATAAATACTGTGCATGTCTCAGATAAAGCCGGCCGCCGATCACGACCGGGTGGGCCCAGCTTTTGCCTTCCGCTTCGTTTGGCAGTTCGAAGCGGTTGATTTCGACGTGGTTTTCCGGTTCCGGTTTTAACAGAATAACCGTTTTATTATCTTCGGAAAGTCCGTAAATCAAGCCGTCGGCGTAATGCACTGAGCCCGGACCGATCGAACGGACCAAGTAGCCGATCTCGCCTGTATCGAAATGGATCGAAGCCCAGGAACCGTTGTGCGTCGTGCCGTACACATAATCGCCGACCAAAATAACGCCGCCGTGTTGGTTATCGAACTTTTTTTCATGCCAGACTTCGGTCGGAATAATGTGGCGACCATCTTTTTTCAGTTTTAAGAGGCGTGAGCCTTCACCGTAGCCCGTGGTCAAAAAAAGATGTCCATTCCGGTAAATCGGCATCGTGACATTCGTTTCCGTTCTGTTTTTCAGTGGGAATGTGAATCGAATCAAACCGTCAGCGGGGTCCAACCCGACGATGTTTTCCTCGGTAATGATCGCCACGGTACGCATTCCGTCGAAATCGAAAAAATACGGTGTTGAAAACCCCGTCAGAAAACCCACCGACTCCGCCTGCCAGACAGTGTTTCCGGTTTTCTTGTCCAATGCCACCGCACAGGTTTTTTGCCCACCCGGACAGCAGATCAGGTTGTTACCATCGATCACGACCGATTCGGACAGTGCCCAATGGGGAATCGACGCGTCGAAATCGATCATAATGTTCCGATGCCAAATTTTCTCGCCGGTTTTCGCGTTGAAACAGGCGACTTCACCCAAGGCACTTTCATCGTATACAAAGTCACCGTCGATCGTCGGTGTGGATCGGGTACTCGGATAGCGTCTTCGATCCGCATGGGCCAGACCGTTGTCATTTTTCCAGATCAGTTTGCCGTTCATGTCGAGGCAAAAGACCATTGACAAAACCGTTCCATCAACTTCGACGTTGCCGCTTGTGTAAATCCGACCTCCAGCCACTGAGACGCCGGAATAGCCGAACCCGAGAAAATCGGCCGTCCATAGGAGTTTCGGTCCGCCTTCGGACCACTGCTTCAAAAGCCCGGTGTCCGGCGATTTATTGTCGCCTTTCGGTCCGTGAAATACCGGCCAACTCGGTTCCGCTGCCGATAAGGTCGCCGCAAGGATTCCAAAAACCAGCGTGTAAAATAATCGTCTCATTTTTTATCACAAGCTCCTTGCGGTTTAGAAAACGGTAAAATCTTTTTTACATCATCCGGTAAGGTGGGCGGATCGTCAAGTTCCACCGGCGTTTTTTCTCCTTCACGGGGTAATCGCACGACAAACCGGTCGGGAACCGTGTTCCCCTTGCCGCTTGTCGTCATTTTCGGATCTTGAAGGTTCGTCAAAACGCCTTTTTGACCTGCGCCGTTATCGTCGATCGCGTTGTCGAGGAACACCGCGCCGATGCCCGAACTGACGTCGACGACCGGTGAAATGAACGGTGTTCGGATCGTATTGCCGATCAGCCAGATCATGCCGTCGTGCTTCGCCTTTCCGTCGCGACCGAAATGAACGACCGCCTTGTTACCGACGCACTTCGAGTCTTTGGCGATGACGTTACCGATCAAATACGAATCGCTGCCGGGAACGTCGGTATTTCCTTCGGCGTCGACCAGATCGAGTTCGCGGTTCGCCGAATCGTGAATTCGGTTGCCGATGATAAAATTCCGGTGCGCCCGGCTTTTGAGATTGTTCCCGGTTACAGCTCTCGCGACTTCGCAGTTCCGTACGGTAACGCTCGTACCGCCGAGATAAAGATTGTGATTGTATCCGGGGTCTTTTTTCGTACCGTTGTCGGTGATCTCGCAATTTTCGATCAACTGCCGTGAACC
>JBEBTM010000169.1:0-8626 GCA_040393745.1 Thermogutta terrifontis
AGAGGCGGCACAAGACGCTGCTCATGGTCGATGAAGCGCATTCGCTGGGCGTGCTGGGCAAAACCGGCCGGGGGATCGGCGAACATTTCGGCGTGAACCGGAACGACGTGGATATCTGGATGTGTACGTTAAGTAAAACGTTCGCGAGTTGCGGCGGCTACATCAGCGGCTCGAAGGAATTGATCGAGTACCTGAAGTACACGGCGCCGTGCTTCGTTTTCAGCGTCGGCATTTCGCCGCCCAACGCCGCCGCGGCGCTGGAAGCGCTCCGGCTTCTGGATCGCGAACCGCAGCGTGTGGAGCAACTCCGGCGTAATTGTACGTTATTCATCGATCTGGCGCGGTCGCGGAATCTCGATACGGGCACAAGCAAGGATTCCGCTGTGGTTCCGGTCATCCTGGGTAATTCGATGCTGGCCTTGCGGCTTTCAAAAACGCTCTTCGAAAAAGGCATCAACGTCCAGCCGATTTTGCATCCGGCCGTGGAGGAAAAAGCGGCCCGGCTCCGGTTCTTCATCACGTCAAGCCACACGGAAGACCAGATCCGCTACACCGTCGACTGCACGGCAAAAGCACTCGCGGCACTGCGATAATGGCGCCGAACGGCCAATAAACGGCACGAAATCAATCATTTTGATAACATTGTCAATATATATTCCCAACCCCGAAAGGGAGGATCCATGATGAAACGCGGCGCTTTATCTTTCGTCCTTTTATCCTGCGTGCTTTTCATGTCGACCGGCTTTGCCGAGGAACCCGTCAAGGGCGATAAGCTCACCGACTTCATGCGCGTCAACCAGCCCGAAGGACGGCGGCAACCCGTTTCCATGGACACCGCCATCGCCCGACTCGTCGACGACAAAAAAGAAATCGTCGTCGATCTCATCGCCGCGGTTCACATCGGCGACAAGGAGTATTATGAAAATCTCAACGGCATTTTCAAGAGGTACGATGCCGTGCTTTACGAACTCGTAGCCGACGAAGGCACCGTGCTCGACAAGGAAACGATCGCGAAGAAAAAAGATCGGAGCATCCTGTCTTCATTCCAATCGGGCATGGGCGAGGCCTTGGCGCTGGATTTCCAGCTTCTCCATGTCGACTATGAAGCCGGGAATTTCATCCACGCCGATCTTTCGCCGGAAGAGTTCGGACGCCGGATGGCCGAACGCGGCGACTTGATGCAGATGCTCTATCGAGCCATCATCCTCAGCAACAAAAAAAACAAGGACGGCGGCGATGAAGAACTGAAAATGCAAGGCCGACTCCTCGGAACCCTGTTCGCCCCCGACCCGTCGCTGGCCCTGAAGCGGTTTTTCGCCAAGGAAATGGTCAATCAGATGGACGATTCCGTTTACATCATCGGCGGTGAAGGTTCCGCGATCATCACGGACCGCAATGCGGCGGCGCTGAAAGTTCTCCGCCGGGAACTCGACGCCGGCAAGAAAAAAATCGCGATCTTCTACGGCGGCGCCCATTTGCCTGAATTCGTCAAAAGTCTGAAAAAGGATTTCAAACTCGAAATGGATGAAATCACCTGGGTCATCGCCTGGGATCTCACCAAAGACCGCTCGGCACGGAAGAAGTAATTCACCGTTCTATTCTCGCCTCGGCCTTTCGCGTCGGTGAAGGGGGACACGACGGAGTGCCGATGATGTTTCGCCAAAAAGGGTCGTGACATCGCCGCAAGTGGACGCCGTTTCCGGATCGAATACGGAAGGTAGGTGATCTTTTCGCCGAAAGGTCATATCGGCGATGGCCGTCTCGAACCTGCCAAACAAGCCGTTTTGGCGATTTCAAGTCGACGAGTACGTCGACGCCTCCTTTCGGCGAAAACCAATACCCGTTTGCGCAGTTCAAGCTCACATGTTACGCACAAGTAGAGCCCTCTCCGTGCATTCCCGGGAAAATCCCTCTTGATTCGTTCGGAAATAATCTGCATAATCCGCGGCATTTTACTATTCCCCAACCCGTTTACGGACGAATTTTGCTGACAAATCAGGCCGCTCTCCCCGAAAAATCCCCGCGAATGCGAAGGCATAAGTCTATCGTTACAGGGATGTTGCGCGTCTGCCTGCCGCTGGTTTTTCTCTTGATTCCGTGCGCCACCCAGGGCCAGGAATCACGATTGCGGCGTGTCATTCCCGATTCGATTCAAAACGTCTTTTCCTCTCGCGGCGAAGAAAAGTCGGCAACGGCCCTCTACGACGACTATGCCGGCCTACCCGGCTTCGGAAGTCGAAAAACGTTGGCAGTAAAACCGCAACTCCCTGTTAATTCAGTGCTTCCGTCCGACATGGTGGAATCCATGGTTCTGACGGAGCATTTGGTACCGGCTATTTACATCGACGGCGTCGGTTATGTTTCCATCAACCACCCCTCACTGGCCCCTTGGCTTGACGAGGCTGATTTGGACGGAATTGAGGAAAACCCCTCGGTCGTCATGATCCCGGAATATCGCTTGAGCCGCCAGTTGGAGTCGGCAGCACTCTCCTCGGCAGGTTCACTTCGCGGCCGCAATACCGACAACGCAACCACACTGTCTTACCCAAAGTCCGATCAAAAGGCTCCGATTGTCGTTTCTTCCGAGCGAGGTTGGGTCAAGGAAACGGAAAAATACGTCGTCCACTTTTTGGAAGGCGATTGCTCCATCCGCCAGGGTGACGATTCCGCCCAAGGTCCATGCGGCATCGTTTGGGTCGATAAGCAAAGAAACGAGTACTACGGAACCCGTGAAGTCACGGTTTTCCTGGAAAGCGGTCCTTCCGAGGATCCGCTCAAAATCGAGTTGGGCGAAGGACAAACCTCGACGCGGATTTACGACCGGAAATGGCTCGGACGGTTCTACACCCTCGCCACGGTGCCCACTTTGATCATGAACCCGCAGCCGCCGCAGGAAGAGGAACCGCCCATCCTCCAACGAGCCCTGGCGATGATGTCACCGGATCACTCCGTAATCGCGCAGGTCCAGTACGTCGCGGAAACACCGGCTCCTTCGGCGACGAAAACGGAAGGGGTGCGATTCCGGAAGGTCACGCTCAATTCCATCGGCGACCGTTTGGCCAGCGGGAGTTTCGATGTTTATAAGGGTAACAAGGACCGGGGCATCGCCATTATCACCAACGGCGTGAACCTGGTCATCGAAGGCGTCCAGGGACATGACATGATCAGCGGCGACATCGTCGACATCTCCGCCGAAAACGTCGTTGCCTGGACTTCGTTCAGTCCGCAAAAGCTCAGTCCCGGCTCCTCGTTTTCCATGGAGGAAAGCGAGGACCTGGAAGTTTACCTCGAAGGCAATATCATTTACCGGGACGCCACGCGTACTATCGAAGCGCAGCGCATGTATTATGACGTCAAGAACCAGATCGCCTACGTTCTCGACGCGCAGCTTTCGACCACCATCGAGGACATCAAAGGGCTCTCGGGGGCCGTCCGAATCAAGGCGGAAATCCTCCAGCAACTCGGCGACGGTCTTTTCACGGCCAAAAATTCGCTCCTTACAACGAGCCAGCTCGGTGAACCGAGTACGTCGATCCGGTCCCGAAACATGACATTGAACCAAAACGTCGTCGGCACCCGGTTCGGCAGTTCGGAACCCGAAGCCCGGCATATTCTCGTTGCGGAAAATAATTATCTCGCCATCGGGAAGGTTCCCGTGTTCTATTGGCCCTGGATGGCGGCCGACCTGCGCGACCCGACGTTTTACATCGAGAATCTCAGCTACGGCAACAGCAGCACCTACGGCAATCAAATCCGTACGAAATGGAATCCGTTCCAGATTCTGAACATTCCCCGGCCGAAATGGCTCAAGGGTAGCGTTTCCGTCTCCTGGCTCGAACGCCGGGGGATCGGGCACGGAGCCAATTTCAGTTACACGCCGGATTCCTTCCTTTCCTGTGCGGGGCCCGTCCGGGGGCAACTCGATTACTGGGGCATCCATGACAAGGGAACCGACAACCTCGGTGGCGGACGTAACGGCGTGACATACCCGCACAGTTATCGTTACCGTTTTTCCTGGAAACACCGACAGGAAGTCGAATCCCTTTGGAAGTTCGACGGCCCCTGGACGATCACGGCCCAGGTCGGCAAGGAATCGGATCGAAACTTTTCGAATCAATATTTCCCGAACACCTGGAACAACGCCGATAACAACACCACGGGGTTGGACCTGAAAAAATACTGTGGAAACGCCTCGCTCCAGCTTTCGACGGAGTACGCGCTCGACGATTTCGTCACCAACGCGAACAAGCTCCCGGAACTCAAACACACCTGGCTCGGTCAGTCGCTCTTGAACGACCGTTTGACCTGGTACGAACGCACTCGCGTCGGATTCATGGACTACCAAACGGCCGACGCCCCGTACGACTGGGCCAAAGACGGGAGGTATTTCAATTATCTGCCCTGGGAATTACAACCGGGAAGTACCAACGCAATCCCGAATCCAAACACCCCGGGGGCCCCGTCGCCGCAGACGATCAATTCATCCTTCGAGTATTTTTCGACTCGGCACGAACTGGATGCGCCGTTCAATCTCGGCCCCGTCCGCTGCGTGCCCTACGTTCTCGGCGAATTCGCCCATTGGGGGAAAGACCGCACGGGCAAGGATGTTCAGCGCTGGTACGGCCAAGGCGGCGTGCGGCTCAATCTCCCGTTCTGGAAAGTCGATCCGAACTGTTCGAGCCGAACCTGGTACGTTAACGGGCTGGCGCACAAAGTCGATTTCGACGCCGAGTTTTCGTACGCAAGAGCGGATCAGAGTATGGACAACCTGATCCTGACCGACGCCCTGGACAGTTGGTCGCTTGAGGATTTCCGGCGGCGCTACTCCGTCACCACCTTCGGCGGCGGAATTCCGCTCAAGTTCGATCCTCGATATTACGCCCTGCGCAGCGGCTTGGCCGGCAGCGTTACGGCGGGCAACACGGAAATCGCCGACGATATGACGCTCTTCCGTTTCGGGGTGACCAATCGCTGGCAAACGAAGCGCGGTCCCGTCGGACGGCGACATATCATCGACTGGATCACGCTTTCGGCCCATTTCAACTACTATCCGCAGGAAAAATACAACTACGGCGAATCCGTGGGGCTCATCGACTATGATTTCCTCTGGCACGTCGGCGATCGGTTCTCCCTTTTCTCCTCGGGACTTTACGACACCTTCGACGAAGGTCAGCGGATCACCCGCCTCGGGGCCATCTGGCAGCGACCGAACCGGGGTAGCGTGAACGTCATGTTGGACCAATTGGACGGTATTATCGACAAAACCTACTTGACATTGGGCTTTTCATACACTATGAATGAGAAATACTCGATGTCCTATTCAACCTCGTTCGACATCAGGGAAAAGTGGGAAATCACCGGTCACAATTTCATGTTCACACGTACCGGCGAAGCGTTTCGGATCATGATCGGGGCCAATTACAGCGAATACCGGGACGATTGGAGCATCAGTTTCGGCATCGAACCCGTATTCATGCGCGGCATCGCCTCGAAGATGCAGCAGCAATCCAACTCCATGATGAACCAGCGCCGGTAAACAGCCGCGGGACAAACATGCTTTCACTCCGGAACCCCGCCGGCGCGGGGAGGACTCATGCAACATCATCCTTACCTTCTCGCGTTTCTTCTCGTCATGTTGCTTGACATGCCCGGCGTTCTTCGGGGCGACGTATTTATCCTGCGCGAAGGCGGCAAGATCGAAGGCGAATTCCTGAACCCGAACGAAACGCCGCGTGAAACCTACCGGATCAAAACGGACCGGGGCATGGAGATCACGATCGACAAGAAGTTCATCGGTCCCCGGCGCAAGACCGAGGAGCAGGAAGCTTTGACGGAATACAACGCCTTCGCCCCGTTTCGTGAGGACACGATCGAAAATCACCTCGAAATCGCTCAATGGTGCAGCGATCAAAAATTGCGAAAACTGTCGCAGCGTCATCTTTTGCAGGTCTTGGAGCTCGACCCGGACCATGCCAAGGCACGACAGCTTTTGCGGTACGAACGCGCTTCGGACGGTTCCTGGACAAGCCGTGAGGAAACCCTGGCATCGCGTGGTTTTATCCGAACCGCCGCCGGGAACCGGACGCAACAGCAGATCGACGTGGAACAGATTTTCCAGCGCCGTAAAGAAAAGGAACTCGCTTGGGAACGGAAAATTACGGCCCTATGCAACGCCCTGCCTGGAGATCCCAAGGCCCGGGAGGAGATCCTGGCGATCTCCGACCCCACGGCCGTGCCCGCTTTGGCCGCCGCATTACCCAAGTCGGGAAGCGAAGTCACCCGGGGCCTGATTATCCGTACGTTTTCGAATATCGCGTCCCGGGACGCGGTGATGGAAATCGCCCGCTGGTCCCTGAATACCAAGGAAATTGAAGAAGTCCGTCGAACCTGCATGGACGAAATCAAAAAACATCCCAGCGCCTTGCCGCTCCTTACGGGGTTCTATATCGGCCAACTTCATCCCGACCGTCCCGTAACGACGATCAACGCCGCCGCGTTCGCCTTGGCCGAACTGGACATTAAGACGGCCGTCCCTGATCTGGTCAAAGTGTTGGTGACGCATCACAGTGAAACGCGAACCGTCCAAGCCGGCGGACCCTCCTTCGACCGTTCGGGCAACGCGGGCTTAGGCTGGGGCCAGCGGCAGGAAACCCGTCATTGGGATTCCGCGAACCAAGGCGTTCTCAGTGCCTTGATCCGTCTCACGGGCCAAAATTTTCATTTCGACCAAAACGCCTGGATGAATTGGCTGCTCAAAGCGAGGCAAACGAAATCCTTCAACGGCCGCCGGGGGTAGCCCGGTTTTCATCCGCTTGCGTTTCAGCCGACACGCGAACACCGCTACGGTTTTTTTATCGTACCGTTTCCGTAACATGGAAATCCAGCGTGACTTCCTTGCCGGGAACGACCGTCACGGTTCGCTCGGCATCTTTGATGCTCTTGATCGGCGCAGTGGGCTCCCGCGGCGATGCGGAAATCGTAGCCGCTTGCTGGGGCATGGGTCGGGCAACCTGCGCCAGAACATGAAATTCACCGGGCGGTAAAAAGCAGACAAGCTCTTCCACACCGGGACGGACCGAACGATCGATTTTCCGTAACGAGTCGCTGAAATCGTACGACCAAATCCAGGAATTGATGTTCGGAGGATCGTCCGGTAAGATGGATTCGGAAACGGAAGCAACATAGGGATACTGCCAATCCAGCCGCCGCCCGTTTTCATCGAACAGGCGCAGCCGCAGGGCCGTGCCTTTTTGAAGCGTGATTGTCGTCTCCAGCGGCGTGAATCCGTCGCCCATCACACCGCGAACCGTGGGGAAAACCGATGTTTCACCACCGGAAAGCCGGCATGAAATCCGGTACCGCTGTTTCGGCGTCGAGTAAACGGGAAACTCGAAGTTCGCGTCGTTTCGGTGCGAACTCATATCGGGCGACACCCCATAAATCCCCGCCAGGCCTATGATGTCGGGCATTTTCAACTCGGGCTCTCCCTTTGTCGCGGCGAACGAATTCACGATTTTCACCGTCAATTCCGTTTTGAACGGAATCACGCACTTAAGCTCGTTGGGACGGACTCCCGATTCCGGAATTTTTAACGCATAAATATTCTTTTCGGGATAGGGCAGCAGCTTCGCATTCCGGCCATCGGGATACAGTCGAACTTCATCGGGCGGTCCGATGTGGAACAATACGTGGAACGGTAAATCTTTCGGTATCCAATCGACGATGGTCAAAACGCCGTCCTCGTTCGTCACACCCTGGAACGGAAGAGAACAGGATCCACCGTATTTTCCCTGGCAATCGGCAAACACTTTACAGCCGGCCACGGGATTGTTCATCGGGTCCATGACGGTCACTTGAAACGGCGCCGCGGGAGCGAGAACAAAGGTCACGGGGTCGTAAAACGGGTTGTTCTTCCGTTCCTCTTCGGCACTCCGCCATTTTCCATTAGGCCGATCCATGAGGGCCACTCCAACGCCGGGTTTCATCGCACAAAGGGAATTCGGCAACCTGTATTCACTGTAATACTCAAAATTTCCCAACTCATCCGTCAGGGCGCGAAATCGATTGTCAAGTCCATCGGTGAAAACGAGGGCTCCTCGAACAGCTTGTCCCGCGGCATCTTTGACGGTCCCCGTGACACGGTTACAGGGGCTCCTCTGAACGTGCACGGAAAGTCGCCTGCGAACATCCGACGGACCGGGATTCGGCAACCTTCCCCTCACATCGGCGGCCGGTTGAAAGTCGTGATAATCCTCTTGCCTGAAGGTTACGAGTCCGCAACGCCGCTTGTCGGACTCGACGGCGAAGAGCGTGAAGGGTTCCGTACCGATCCGCCGGTAAACGAACTCAAAGAGTCCGTTTTCATCGGCCTTGGCGGTCAGCGGCGGTTCGGACAGGGTTTGCGGAATGAGAAAGACAAAGGTGTTCGGGACCGGCGTTTGACTGTCCCGGTTGTCGAACACCACGCCTCGGACCGTTGTCCGGCCGTCCGCGCCGAGCTCCACGGCCGGTTGCGCATAAATTTTCGAGGCGTAAATCAAGACAAGAATCGATGGAATCAAACGTAAGAAAATCGTCATGTCAATCCTCCGGGAAGAAAAGGTGATGGGGAAACGAACAAAGTCAA
>JBEBTM010000170.1:0-8602 GCA_040393745.1 Thermogutta terrifontis
ATCGAAGAAGATTTTAGCGACCCGATGTATGTTGGGCCGGTGCTCACCGACGCCAAATGGGACAACCTGGCTCTGCTCAAGGAGTATCGAGCTTCGCAGGCCGGGGCGAAGGCGGCGATACAGATGAGGGAAACATCGGCTTCAGGCGATCAGCGTCCCAAAAACTGGACACCGGGTTTGGTTGTTGGAGCCGAGGGCAACGAACTGATCGTTGTAACCGGTGAGGGGACGCTTTTGATTTCTTCCATTCAACCGGCCGGAAAACGTATGATGTCGGTGCGGGATTTTCTACGGGGCTACCCTGTCCACCCAGGCGACCACTTCAAATAGGCTCCTGCCGGTCAGATAGATCAGGGTTCTCCGGCGTCTGCGCCGGGATGGTTCATGGACCCGGAGCGAAAGCCTCGGAGGTCGACGCTGATGAAATGGAAGCCGATTTCCAGGAATTCTTCAACGATTTGCCCCCGGATTTCCTGCGTCCAGAGCCGGTCGAGTTGGTCTGGGACGACTTCGATGCGGACCAGACCGTCCGGGTGAAGCCGAACACGGACGGGGGAAAAACCCTGTGAAATCAGGAACTGCTCGGCCCGTTCAACCTGTCGCAGCTGAGCCGGCGTGATTTCCAAACCATAGGCGAACCGCGTGGCCAAACAGGGCAAGGCGGGTTTTTCGCTGTTGGGAAGATGCCAAAACCGGGCAAGCTCCCGGATCGTCTCTTTGCCGAGTTCAAGTTCCGAGAGTGGGCTCCGGACCTTCCATTCCAAGGCCGCACGACTGCCGGGCCGATAATCGTTTCGGTCGTCGGCGTTGGAACCGTCGGCGACCAGATCAATGTTCCGCTCCGTGGCAAAACGGCGAATGTCCCCGAAGCGAATTCGCTTGCAATGATAGCATCGCCGGGGATCGTTTGCCGTGAAAGCCGGGTCGTCCATTTCGCCGCTCTCCAGCACGGCAAACCGAATCCCAATGTACCCGGCAACGGCTCGGGCTTCCTCGACCTCGTTCTTGAAGCAGGTCGGACTGACCGCCATGACCGCCCAAACGTTTTCACCCAAAGCCATCGTGGCCGCTTTGGCAACGACGGAACTGTCCAGTCCGCCGGAAAAGGCGACCACGGCGGCGGAATGATCGCGAAACCAATCGAGAAGTCGTTCAGGCTCAAGCATGATTCGGTAGGTTTCAAGATCGGGGTATCATCGCGCGAAGCTGTTCGACGATTTCCGGGCAGCGGTCCGCGACATCGTTGACTTCCCAGCGGTCATCCGGTTTGACGTAAAGTTCTGTCGCCAAGTTGCCATCCCGGAGTAACCAGTGCGGTGTGACCAAGGCCTGTCGGTTTTCATCGCCGTCGAGAAAAAGCTGTGAGTGACCCTGGTCGGTTTCCTCCCGTATAAGCGAGCTCAAAAGGCAAGGCGACGTCGGCGTATCGGTCGGGGCTCCGATGATTTGTTCAACGAGGAAGTCGGCTAAATCGCCGCTTTGGACCAAGGCGGGAGTTCGGAACATTGCGGCCCGAGCATCGGGAAAGCGGATAAAAAGCGGGAGTTGGACGTTTTCCGAAAAGAGCAAAGTGTTCGGTCCGATCACGCCGTGTTCGCCCAGTGAAAAACCGCGTGTCGAACACAGGACAAGGAGCGTGTCCCGGAGCCGCCCGATTTCCTCCATCGAACCAAGCAGACCGTCCAAAGCGGCATCGAGCACGGAAACGCCGCCGGAATAGGCTTCCATGACGGACTGCAAATCGTCGGGATCGATCATTTCACCGGATCGGCAAACAATCTGCGGCGGTTCTACGCCTCCGTAGGGTTCGGGGTCTTCCTCGTCCCGATGGATTTCACGATATTCCAAGGGATAATCCCAGTGGCCCGAAACGGAGTTCGAGCCCCGGAAAGCGGCCAGGTGCGACCAGAGGAAAAACGGCGTTTCTGATTCGGACAGCAGATCGACTATCGTTGCGGCGGTCTTGAAAATTCGAGTCTCCTCGAGCGAATTCGCCGGACTGTCGGTCACGAGAGGGTCGAGCCGATGCTGCCGGTCGAAAATTTCCGCGCCGGGAATCCGAAAGATTTCGGCGTCGTCACTCAGGAGCAGGGAGCGAAATCCGCTTTCCGGCAGGCAGACGGCCAAACGGTTCCAGAATCCGCCCAACTCCTCATCCAGCCGGGTCGAAGCCGGATAATAACGGTCGAACAGGACCGACTCGCAGGCCAATCGATTGAATGTCGGCGTGCTGATCCAAGCATTGCCGTAGGGCCCGAGCATGCCGCTGTGAAGTCCGTCGATCGAAAGGCAAAGGAGATTCACGGAGGGAGAAAGGAATTGAAAGTGGTGGATTTCGCTTCGTCTTGTTCGTCAAATTTGCGATTTCCGTGACGGCTTCAGGACGACGCGGGTGATTTCCGTTGCGGTATCGGCGTATTCCGGGGCGTCCTTGATCTTTTGCCAAGTCGGGTGCGGGCCGAATTTCTTCCAGGATGCCCGCAAGGTTTCCAGATTCTCGCAACCGACCAGGTAGGACAAATTGGGCAGCATTTTGCCGAAAACGCTTTCGCCGAAGAAAATCGGATGGAGCCCCAGTTCCCGGAACAAGGCCAGTTCGCCGCCCCGTTCGAACATATGAATTTTGGCCGCGTTTCGCTCGATATTGTGGCTCCGATAGATTCGAAATTCGAAGACCCGATCGTCGCCCAATTCCCGCTTTTCCAAGACGGGACAGGTTTCGAAACCGTATAGAAGCGACGTTTCCAAGGCCGTGAAGAGCGGGTCTTTCGACGTCGTTTCGAACAACGGGGCCGCGTTTTTCCGGAAGGTTTCGTCGGCGCTTAGCCGGGAGGAAAGCGTGAGGAACGATTCCGGCGTTTTGTGCTGCAGCGCAACGAAAACATTGTCCTCGAATTTCGCTTCGTCTCCCAAGGGCGAGAACACGCCGACCGTTTCGATTCCCTGGCCGTTCAAGGCGGGAATCAGGGCGTCGTCCAAAACGTCGATCAAGGCTTTTTTCCGGGCCGGTTCCTTGACCGTGTATGTTTGCCACTCGATGAATTCCCGTCGGGCCGGACCGGATTCCCCGGCGCGGGCGGCAAGCAGATCCAGAGTTACCGTACCCAAACCGGCGGCGCCGGCGGAAAGGAGAAAGTCACGTCGTTTCATGGTGTAATGGTTTTACGTGGTTTTTGAGCGACCTTACTCACCGTCTCCGCTTTCCGCTTCGATTTCGGCCAGCTTGGTCATGTTTCCGAGTTGTTGATAGAGCTTTTTCGCGAGTTTCATTCGCTCGTCGGTCTTTTTGCGATTGCCCTGTTTTTTGGCCAGCAAGGCAAGGCGGTAACAGTCTTCCGCCCAGTGTTCGATGAGCTTGAGATCTTCATGAATCGCCATGGCCCGGGCGAGGTTTTCCTCGGCGTTTTTCAGGTCGCCGTTGTGCTGGTACATCATGCCGATCGTGGCGTGGATTTCCGCCTCGGCTTCCCGGTCGTAAACGTCCTTGGTCAGGTCAATGGCTTTGAAAAAGAGCTGGGCCGCGTGTGAGGTGTCTCCGACGGATTCGAAAATCTTGCCCCAGGCGATGAACACGCCGGCCATGGCCCGGGCCTGGCGACGGAAATTCCGGATGCGCTGCGCGGCTTCGACGGCATATTCCAAAGCCTTTTCGCTTTCCTCGACCTTACCGCGCCGCCAAAGCATGCCGGCCAACAGGACCAGCGATTCGACCAGGCTGGCGTGGTTCAGTCCGTTTTCAAACGCCGTGATCGCTTCACGAAGATAGTCTTCGGCCTGCGCATCGTTATGCAGGTCGTTTTCCAGTTTGCCCAAGGCGAACAGCGCCTCGGCGGTGCGTTCCGGTTCGGTGCGGTCCCGGGCGATTTGGAGTGAATCCTCGAAGCAGCGCCGGGCCGCGGCATAATCCCGCTGATGAGCGCGCAGTCGACCGAGCAGGAAATACAGATCCGCCGCTTCGACCGAGCGGGGTGAAACCAGCGCGAGCGCCCGCTCGATCTTCGAAGCGAACGACTGAAAAAACCCCAGGGTCAAAAAGGCGTCCGCACTGCGATCCAGCGCTTCGGCAAAGAGTTCGCCGCCGCCCACGGCCAAACAGTGTTCCGGAAAACGGACCGTGGCCAGCGGGTCCGGCTTGAGAGCCCGGCGGATCAGATCGCCGTAGCCGATCATCGCCCTCTGATGTAACCGCTCGGCTTCCATGGTCAATTCGCCTTCCGGCGTATAAAGCTGCGATCGGATGTACGCCGTCAAGTGATGATGGTAAAGCGTCCGGCCATCGGGTTCGTCCCGGAGCAACGATTGCAAAAAGGGGTCGGCCAATACGGCCTGCAATGTTTCCTGTGCGATATCCGCGACCCAACAGACCATTTCGTCCAAGGCGGGAACCTCCAGGATCGCAAAAGCCTCGAAAAGCACGGCCACGGAGGAGCCCAGCGGATGCTTGACAATCTGCTCCCACTGCATCGGCGCGATGTGGTTCGGCATGGGTTCACGCGGGAGATCAGCCGGCGTGACATGATTGCACAACAGGAGATTCAAGGCCGCATGGACCGCGTAGGGGTGGTTGCCGTAATCGCGAAACAAGGACGTGAGCTCTTCAAAGTCGGGAATTCGCCGTTGCAAGGCGGGACGATAAGCATCAAGCAATGCGGCGATATCGGAATCGTTCAAATCGCACAGATTGTCCACCGGAACAAATCGAACGTTTTCCAAGGCCCGGAATTCATCGTTCACGGCCAGGGTGTCCATGAAACGCTGTGCGAACAGGAGCCGAACCTTTGGCGGTAGCGAACGGACGATTTGAACCCAGCGCTCGACCTGCATGGCCGGCGTATCCGCTTCGGGATCAATCACGATGAGCAGGCGCCCGTTGTCTGGCAGGATATCCGCGAGACACTTCAATCGACCCACGAACTGCTCCAGGATGTTCTTGTCCGGATCGTAACGCAACGATTGGAGCAGCGAATAATCCTGTTCATCGGGGTTGCTGAAAAGACCGAGCCGGCGATACAGCCGGTTCCATTGGACGAAGCGTTTGCCTTCGGAGACGAGCGAACCGGCTTCGTACCGGGCAGCTTGGAAAGCGTCTTCGAGCATCATTTTCATCACCATGCCCGGCGATTCGTCGCCGGCAACGGAATAACGCAGGGTCGTACAGCAGAGGTCTTCAGCCTGTTGGGCATCACGAACCATGGCGTCGAGCAGCCAGGTTTTACCCATTCCGTATTTTCCGACGACGACCACGGCTCCGCCGGACACGCCATTTTCCCGGAGCAGGGATTCCCACTGGGCCAGTTCCGTTTTCCGACCGACAAAGGTATTGATCATCGTTTGCATCGTTATTCCATCAGTTGACGTGAGACGACTCGCTACCCGGCATTCTACCCTTTCGCCTTGCCCTCGGCAAGTGAAACGTCAAAAAACGGCGATGAAAACGGGCCGGGGGACGATGTCCCCGAATACGAAAACCATCCGTTTTTCCAAAAACAAACCGCTCCGTTGACCGTACTGACCGTAAGGATCTTGGCGGTTTTTCCCTTTTCACCGAGGCTCGGGCCGGAAATCTCGATTTACCGCGAAAAGATTGCGCGTTTTTCCTGCTTTATCCATCGGTTCGGATCGATTAAAATGACAGGGTCCGCTCTACCTCCCTGTTTTGCCGATTTCGTTGAAATGAATTTCCAACCGCCGTTCCACGTTCGAAGAATCTTGTGCTGGGCGCTTTTGTGTCTGCTTGCCATGCATGTCGAGTCCAGCGTTTGCGCTCAGGTTCCCGGTTCGGGCGGGATTCCCCAAGGAAGCGGCGACATCGTCCTACAGCGGGCCGCTTTGGATGCCGTGGTCTTGATCGATGATTCCGGAAAGACGGTCGCCTATCTTCCCGGTAATTGGCCGCTGGAGACCATGGACGCCTTGAATGATCTCCTGCTCCAGGATTTCCGGGAGCCTCTTCCCGATTACGTTATTCAAGAGGTCACGGCCACGGGCAAGGTTGTTGACGACCGAATCGAAGCGAGTCTGCGGATTACACTGATCACGACTCGCGGACATGGGGCCCGAATTCCCATCGGCCTGAAGGAAGGCATTCTCCCTTTTCCGCCGGAAGATGCCACGACGGACACATCGTCCCCGATCCGAACGCCATTGGAGTTACGCTACGAGGGGCCGGACCGATTTATTCTCTCGACCGACCCCGTGGATCGACAATATGTCGTCCTGCTCCGACCGAAAAACATCACCACGGAAAAAACGATCGACGGTGCCGAACATCTTGAGGGTGTTCCTGAGATCCCGTCCGATTTTTCGACCGACACGACCGAGGAGCCGACCATCCGTGAGCGGCGGCACATCGTTACGCTCACATTGTGGTTTCCGTTGATCAAGATTTCGGATGACGAATTTCGCTTTCCACTTTCGTTCCCTTCGGCGGTCAGCTCACAGTTTCAATTGAGCGTTCCCATGACGGGCGCCGTGCCCTCGGTTTCCCAGGGAACGATCCTGGACACCGTTGCGCTACCGAACAACCGGGGAACTCAGTTCAAGTGGCTCGGCTTGAAATCGGGTGGCGAGATTTCCTGGAAGAAAAAAGCACCCGAACCCAGGGAAGAACGTCCCGTTTTATCGGTTGACGAAGCGTCCATTATCGTCCAGCTTGAAGAAAAGCTGACCATTTTCGATGCGACGCTGCCCGTACAGAGTTTGCTGGGCAGCGGCTTCGATCAGCTTCGCATCCAGCTTCCGCAGGGAGCACTTTTAGACCGCGACAGCACGGAAAAATATGCCACAGCGGGTGGGTACACCTTCCGGATTCTCAGTGAAACCGAAGCCTCGTCGGCCGGAACCGTCGCCGCGGAAACGTCGGTCGTCGAAATCCAGTTTCCGAAAAAAGAAATGAACCCGGTTCGAGTCCGACTCAAAGCGCAGCGGATTTACGATGCCGAAAAACCCGGTTTCTGGCGGGATTTGGAAGGTTTCGACGTCCAGGGCGCGGAGCGGCAACACGGTCACATTTCGATCATGGTCCCCACGGACATGCGAGCCAACTGGAAACCGATCCGGTCGGTACGCCGCGTGGACACCCTGACCGGCGGCATGGATGCTCGATTCGAATTCACGCAGCCGTTCCACCTCCAAGCCAAGCTCATCCAGCCGGAAACCCGGATCAACGTCAAACCGGAATACCAGATTCGGATCAATCGGGGGGCACTGACTCTGACGGCCCGATTCACCTACACGGTCCAGGGTCCCAAGACGGATTCCCTGCTCGTCAGTTTGGGCGACTGGCAATGGACCGGCGAAATCAGTCCTGTAGCCGTGGTAGACGCCGCCGGAGTGGAGCAGGCGAAAGACGGCCTCCTGACGATCCCCCTGCGTGCCGCGACGGACGGGGTTTTCGATATCGAACTCAAGGCCCGGCAGATGATTTCGCCTGATGAGGCCCGGCAACGCTTGACGGTGCGTTTACCCGTGCCAAAAGCTCACTGGACCGAAGCGGCCCCCGTGGTGATCGTTCCGAACAACAATATCGAGGTGATTCCGATCGACGAAGACGGCGTTGTTTCCCCCGTTGCCGGCGATTCGGAAAATACGTCTCGAACCGTGGGGCTTTCCCGGCGAACGCGGCGCTCCTTGATTACCCGGATCGAAGTTCCTCTCCGGCAACAGGAACCGCTGACCTATCGGACCGAGCCGGGACTGGATGCTGTTTTTGTCGCCGATATTCAGTGTCACCGCCAGAAAATCACGGCGAGTCTCCGCAACGACATCCGGCTTCTGGACGCTGAAGACCAGGTCACGGAAACGATTGCTTACGACGTTGCTTACGAGCCGGTCGACCGGTTGTTTTTCGATATTCCCAAACGGCTCGAAGATTCCGGTCGAGTCACGGCCTATCTCGGCGGAAAGACGCTTGATCTGCGCGACGTCGTCGTTTCAACCGAGGAGGCGGGCTCTCGGCAATACGTCCGGAAATTGATTTCCTTCCCCGAAACGACGATCGGAAAATTTCAGTTGACTTTCCGGTACTCGATTCCGCAAATCCAGCCGGAACACGATATTTCGACACCGGTTTCAATTCCCTTCATCCTGCCCGTGGACCCCCAGGTTTCCGAGCACCGGGCCAATGTGTTCGTCCGGCCGGGCATCCGAATCGGGCTCGACGCCGAACGGGGCTGGAAATCCATCGAGCCCCAACCCGCCTCGGGCGCGGTTTCCGAACGTGCGGCCCCGGAAATTCGCGTGTATGCCCCGCAAGCGCAGGAGGGGATTTCGCTGCTCGTCGACTTGGCCGACCCTGATGCGATGGGGACCGTCGTGATCGACCGGGCCTGGATTCAAACCTGGCTCACCGGTTCGATTCGTCGGGATCTGGGGACCTACTGGATCAATAGCGATCGGGAATCGATCACCTTCGGCCTCCCCAATGAAGCCCGGATCGGTAAAGGCGTCGTCGTCTACCGCGACCAGGACTACGCCTGGCTGAGCCTGCGCGCCGACGATCATGGCGATCCGCTGGCCGAACTGCGCCGCCTCTACGCGGTTGCGCAGGAACGCTACCTGCATGTGGCGGAGACCATGGCGACGCGGCAGAACCCGAGCGGCA
>JBEBTM010000171.1:0-8563 GCA_040393745.1 Thermogutta terrifontis
CATTCTAGCCAAGCGCTTGAACGAAAAGCTCGACGATTTCGAAAAGAAAATCGACGCCATTACGCCCAAGGAGTTGCTGGACGAGTTTGGAGGCGATCTCGAAGAAATGACGCAAAAGGCGTTTCAATTACAGGTTACGACGATCCATGCGGACCCGTTCACCGCGTTGTTTACGGTCGGCGGACGCTCGGCCCTTTCCGCCGATTTCGGTGGGGCGGTGTTCGCAACCATTCTGGGTAAGTATTTCCATGATAATCTTGTCGAGGACATCCATAGCTGTATCCTCCGGTCGATTCTCGCCCTGGAGCGATACAAGGGGGAAAAGGGCGAATATCCCGAAACCCTGGATGCCCTGAATCTTACGCCGGAGCAGACCGGCTCCGCCCAGGGGATCACCCTGGAATACAAACGCACGGAAAACGCTTACGTTCTGGGGTTCGAAGGCATCCGTTTCGAAAAGGGCGTCCCGTTGCCGCCGCCCGCTCCCTCCGTGCCCGAGGAAACTCCGAGGCACCGGGTGTCCTCTCGTCAGGATGGCGTGATTGATCTTGACCACGAATCCGCCGAACCGGAGGAACAACCGACAGAATCGGAAGAAGCGAACCTACCAGTGGAGGAATAACTCCCTTTGAAAACGAACCGGGAGGATTTCTTCCGAAGTTGACGCTAAACGCCGTTTTTTGAAAACGGCATTTTTTTTCATTTTTAAGACGTATTGATTCTTTCCGGACAATCGCATAGAATACGAGGCTCTTTGTTGAATTTTTGGAAAACAGGCGATTGTTTTTCAAATGAAGTGACTTTGTTATCACCCCTCCATTTGCGCCTATGCCAGACCGCCTATGAAAAAAGCGTCCAAAAAAGCCGACATCTCGGAAAAAAAACTCACCGCCGCCGAAATCGAAGCCTACAAGGCCAAACTCATGGACATGCGAGCTCGCCTTCGCGGTGACGTTTCGACCATGACCGATGCCGCCTTGAACAAAAACTTCCTGGAAGCTTCGGGCGAGCTTTCGGGCATGCCGATTCACATGGCCGATATCGGGTCCGACAATTACGAGCAGGAGCAGACCCTTTCCTTTATGCAATCCGAAAGCGGAATGCTCAGCGAAGTGGAAGAGGCGCTCCAACGAATCAAAGACGGCACCTACGGCATCTGTGAAGGCTGCGAATGCCGCATTCCGAAAGTCCGACTCAACTTCCTGCCCTCCGCGTCGATGTGCGTCAAATGCGCCGAAATCGCCCAGCGGGAAGAAGAATAAAGGGTGAAGAATGAACCATGAAGAGCGGCAAGGCGAGCTTGCGCCCGATGTTTTAGTATCGAAACCGGTTTGGGGCGCGTATGTGATCAACGTGCTCCTGTTTTTCGCGATAGCCGCCTTGGGAGCCGTTGCGGATTTGGAAACGAAAAGCCGGGTCTTCCAGGCCCTCGGCAAACCGGGCGAGTATCTCCTTTTCCAGGATCCGGATCGACACGCCGTGTATTGGCTCTGCGACGGCGTGTTCGGGTTTCAGACCACGCTCAACGAAGGCGCGCTGTTTGGCATGGGGCAGGGCAGGACGACTGTTCTTGCGGCCTTGTCCTTTCTCGCTTTATCGGCCATTCTGGTCTTCCTGTTCATTTCGGCGGCCCGGGAGAGCCGGTTCCTCTCGGTTACCTTGGGCCTCATCACCGCGGGCATCATCGGCAATCTTTACGACCGCCTGGGATTACATCAATTGACCTGGAATCATCCGCCGGAGCGCATCGGCGAGCCGGTGTTCGCGGTCCGGGACTGGATCTTGGTTCGCATCGGCACGTTCAACTGGCCCAACTTCAACATCGCCGACTCCCTGCTCGTCTGCGGCGTCATCCTGCTGCTCCTGCACGCCTACTTCACCCGCGATGACGAGAAAAAAGAGGCGGAAACGTCAGCCTCCGACAAAGAACCGGATGCGCAGCGAAGCGGAGTTTCCGGGTAAGTACCGAACGGTTATGCCGGAATACGCCGCCAAAACTGCAACGGACAGGTCATCGCAAACCCATCGCATTTCAACGCCGTTTTCGTTCGAATTCTTCGGCCCGATCCGGATGGATTCCCGTCCCTTCGGCCCAGAGATACTTGAGTAATGGAAGGGCTTCCAGAAAATCCATCGTTGTTCCGGTCACGGTCGTTTCTTCCAAGTTGACCGTTCGAAGTCGATTGAGCCCCGATAGCTTTCGAATACCTTCATCGGTCACAGCCGTTCGGGCCATTTGAAGATCGGTGAGGGTCGTAAGGGTTCCGATCAAAGCGCATCCTTTGTCCGTAATTTTTGTGTCGGACAGGTCAAGACGCTCCAATTGAAGAAACCCCTTGATCCAATCAAGTTCGCGATCACCGAACCGGCTTCCGAATAATTGTATTTCCAAAAGGCAAGGCATTTTTGCCAGAACAGCCCATTCCGAAGCCTCTTTCGGTTCGAACCAAAACAATTCAAGGATTTTCAGTTTTTGCATCTCGGCAATGACGGGCAAGACCTCCACGTCGAGCGGCTTGGCGAATTGGATGGTAAGATGCTCCAGATTCGGGCATTTTTTCAAAATTCGAAGGACTTCGTCATGCTCCATGCCGGCAGGAGCTTGGAATTCCAGCCAAGTCAACTGCGGCATCTCGGGAAGACAGGCCGCCTCTTTATTATTCAGTAGGACCCGATTGAGAATAAGGCGGGAGAATTGCCGTTTCTCAAGAAGCCGACCGAGCAATTCGGGCTTCTCGAAGGAAACATCACGGAGTTCCAAATCGACTAAAAACGGTAACCGGGCAATCCGCTCCATGTCGCTTTCGTCTAGGCAAACGTTTTCCGGTCGGCCATCACGTTTAGAAGTCACAATGATTGCGGGAAGTCGCCGACGTTTTTCCGGACCAAGATTCCGTAGCGGCGAAAGCCATACTGGTAATGGAACCTCCGTTTCCCTGTTTTGCTTGATGATCGATATGAAATCGAAATCGACTTTCGTTTCAAGTTCGGCCAAAATCCGTTCCTGACGGCGATAGGGTTCGAAATACCGCATCCAAGCGGTCCACAAAACGGACGCTAAAATCGACAGCAACGCGACGGCAAGGAACACCAAATATAAACATCGTTTCACGTGTTATTTTTGTGCGTTATTTCTTCGTTTCGATCTTCTTCCAGCTTTTCGCAATCGCTTCGTAGAGTTCCTTGCCAATGACGATCCGGGCGAACTCGCGCCAGTGCGGGGAACTGTCGAAGCGGTTGTCGTCTTTTTTCAGATTCAATTCGAACTCCAGCGGCAGCCGCTTGTCGTGGGTATTCATGTAGAAGAGCAGGGGGGCCAGCGTCAGTTTCGTCTTCATGTCCGTGCCCGGCGGCGCGGCGACATGAAAGTCGCGGAACACCAGGCTCCAGTTCATCGTCAACCCGCCCTTCCAGCGGTTTTCAACCAAAATATCCACCGCACCCTTTTCGAACCAATCGAACGGCTTGCCGAAATACGATGCCAAAATCGCTACGGGCAGATCGTCGCAGACCCACCGGGTTTCGCCGTCCCGTTTTTCGAAACGATAAAATACGCCGCCCACCGTGCCGTGCAAATTGCTGCGGAACAAGACGTCGAACAGCGCCAGATAGCTCCGTAGCGGCTTCGAATCCAAACGCTCGATGACAAGCTCGACGTGCAGCGGGTCGTCCGGTCTGGCATGATCCGTGAAGTCGAGCCGAATATCCGTCATTTCGAGTCGGTCGATGCGGAAATGCTTGCGTTTTCGTGCGGTTTTTCCATTCTTTTTCGGCGGCTCGGCTTCGGCCAGCGGCGTCGGCTGTCGTGTCGGGCCGAACTGTTCCCATGTCCCGTGCATTTTTTCAATGTTTACCGTTTCGAACACGGTCGCATCGAACCAGCCCTGCGGTGAATACAGGCTCCAGTACGATAAGTCGATTTCAAGCCGGTCCGCACGGAGATCGAACCGGCATGTCGGATGTGCCGGACGCCGGACCGTTACGCCTTCGAGACGTACCGAGCCGGTCCAGAGATTGCCCGATGCGCGGTCGAATTCGACGGCAATCTCCGTTTTCCAGCGAACATACCCCAGGGCCAATCGTAGCGTTTGCGGAAAGAATAACGCATTGGCAGCAAAAAGTGCGGCAAAGGTCAAGCCGAACGCCGCCGCACCGATGCCGCCGATCCAAAACGCGACTTTTCGCTGTCGAGCTCGACGCCGTTTCAATTCGGCCCGCTCCCGCTCCAGGACCACGGGATCGATCACGACCTCGCGCGGCGCGGCCTGTTCGTCTTCGTTTGTTGTCGTACGTTTTTTTGTCGCCTGTCCGACGGCGGCCTCGACGGCGATCTCCGCCGGAAGGAAAACGAGCCGCAGGACAAGCGAAACCAAGGCCGCGAGCCCACTGGTCAGAACGGTAACGCCGAAGATCATCGGCCCGATAAGCAGTTCTCCAAGGGCTAAAACGAGAATTTCCATGGCGGGTTGCGATTATTGAACGAATCCAAAGGAGTGAGCACGCGATCTGGAACTCGCATGTCATGTTGTACGGCACTAAAATAGCATGTTTCAAAATGTCATTCTTCGGTCATCGCTTCTCCTTCTTTCGGTTCCCACGCCGCTCGACGGAGATCGTGTTGACGCTTTCTTACCGCGATGATTTCCTCTTTCGTTGTTACGGGAATCGGTTTGCCGCCGTCTTCGTTCGCTTTTTCCGCCGTTTCGAGTCGATGGGCCCGCAGCAAATCCTCCCAAATCGTTCCCGAGGAAAATTGCAACATGGCCAATCCGGCGCAGCTTTCAACCGGGCTCGTTTCCCGGGTGTTGCTCGTGGACAAGAAGCAACCGTCATCAAACGCCGTTTGCAATTCCACCGTTTTTTGGTCTCGAATCAATCGTCCTTCATCGTCCTGGAGCCGGATATTTTGCAGAAAGAAAAGCAGGGAGCCGTCTTCAGCGCTCAAGCAACGGCAAAAGGTCCGCCGCTCCGGGGCAATTTCGGTCAGGATCGGACATTCCAAATCGACGACGAACCGGGCTCCCGTGACCGTCTTGATTTCCTCGGCCAACTCGTCGTACCAAGCCAGATCGAGTCCCGAAAAATCTTCCGGCCGAACCTCGACAAATTCCACGGGACCCACGTAAAGCTGGTTTTGAATCGCAATTTCGGCGGCCATCTGCTGCATCGCCTCCTGCCATCGCCCTTGGATGCCGTGCAACTTTGTGCCCAACTGGAAACAGAGCACGGAAAGCGGAAAAATCACGCCCAACGGAATCATCCATAAAAGATGAAATTTCGAAACATTCGTTCCCACCGTCAGACCCAACGCCAAAAATCCCCAGATCAGCGGAAAGACCAGATACCAGCCTACGTTTTCTCTTGCGGCGTAGCGTTTGCCAACGGTCGATGCCCAGAGCATCAAAAAACCGGCAGAGAGCCCCCAAACAACCCAAGCGACAATTTCCATGAATTCCATTTCTTGATTTCCTCCCCATTTGCACACTCGTTCAGTCAAATCCGTTCCAACCGGTTGTATTGTAAAAGGTTTCCACCACGATTCCTACCGGAACGACTGTTTTTTTCCTGTTTTTCCACTCGGTTCGCCGGATCGACCTTGCCATTTTCAGCGACATCTTTAGAATGATCCGTGCAACGGTGCCGATTGCCAGAACCCGGCCCGATGGACCAACTTACACAAACGATCCATTTTGCCAATCGTGGTGGGATCGCAACCGAACTTTAGCTCGCTGGAATGCCCCTTGGCGAGTTGACATACGTCGATTCACTTCCGGTTTTGTCGATCCGCATTACACCAAGAATTCACGATACCGAGCATTAGCAATACAGGCCATGTCGCATATTGACCAGCGTTTGACTTTTGAAAAGCCGATCTTCGAATTGGAGGCGAGAATCGAATCGCTCAGAAAGGATGCCGCCTCGCCCGGAACCGGTCCGGAACTGCGTGAAGAAATCGCTCGAATGCGGAAAAGTCTGATGCAGCTTCAAAAGGAGGTTTATGCCTCGCTGAAACCTTGGGAAACGGTTGAAGTGGCCCGGCATCCCAATCGACCGCAAACGCTGGATTACCTTGATATGGTCTTCGATGAATTCGTCGAATTGCACGGCGACCGCTTCTTCGGCGACGATCGCGCGATTCGGACCGGCTGGGCCAAGCTGGATGAGTTTAAGGTCATGCTCGTCGGGATGCAGAAGGGGCGGAACCTGAAAGAGCGTCAGGAATGCAATTTCGGCTGTGCCCATCCGGAAGGTTACCGGAAGGCACTTCGGGCTATGAAGCTGGCGGCGAAATTTCATCTGCCGATCATCTGCCTGATCGATACGCCGGGCGCGTATCCTGGCATCGGCTCCGAAGAGCGCGGCGTGGCGTACATCATCGCAGAGCTGATGTTCGAGATGTCGCTCTTGCAAACGCCGATCGTTTGCGTGGTCATCGGGGAGGGGGGGTCAGGCGGTGCGATCGGAGTCGGAGTCGGTGACCGTGTCGCCATGCTGGAACATTCGTATTATTCCGTGATCAGCCCGGAAGGTTGTGCAGGCATTCTCTGGAAAGGCCACGAGTACAAAGAGAAGGCGGCCGAAGCGCTCAAGATGCGGTCCAAGGACCTGCTCCGCTTCGGTGTGATCGAAGAGATTATCGAAGAACCGCTGGGCGGTGCCCATCGGGATCCGCACTCGGCGGCGTCCCGGTTGAAATATTATCTTCGTAGCCAACTCAAGGAACTGGGCAAAGAGTCGGTTGCCGAGCTGGTCGAAAAACGCTATGAGCGATTACGGAAGCAGGGCGTTTTTCAGGAGGAAACAAAAATACTCAAGGGGATTCATTTTAAATAGAACGGGACGCGGTCGCCGATTATTTTCGGGCGAGCCAGTCTTTGATCATTCTGGCTGTTGGCATTTGGTTTCTTTTGGGCATTCCCTTTGCCCTTGCCCATTATTTTCTTTTCGGATTATGGTTGTGTCCGCTCCAAGCGAACAACCTGCATTATTGGTTGGACGGCAAGACGCTCCGGATCGATGGCGGCGTATTTTTCCTTTTTCGGAAATCGATTCCCCTCGAACGTATTACGGACATTGCACTGAACCAAGGGCCGTTGTTACGATTTTCCGGAATCTGGTCAATGTCAATTCAAACGGCCGGGACGGGCACGGGCTGTGAGGCCACGCTGTATGGCGTCCGTGATCCAGAGCGGGTTCGTGACCTGATTCTTTCGCAACGATGAATGCATGTTAAGTAATGAACACGCATGGCAAACATTTGTTGTTTCCGGGCGACAAAAACGAGACTCTGCGTCACCTGCCAACGTCCGATAATGTTTCTTATGTTCGGTTGCGAGGTTGAAAACGAAGGGTTTGCAGCTCCTGACGGGTTTCTTGGTTTTCCAGCAGTTTGGGACGCAGGCAAGCATTGTTGGTGGATTTCGGCTAAACGAAGGAATACAATCGCGGAATCAAGCATCTCAAACCGACCCCCGATTCAGGTCGTTAGATCCTCCGGCCGAAAAGACTCTTGGGTTTGATTCGTCGATCATGGTTCGTTATAATCCTTGTGTCCCCAATCAATCCCGGAGAGTGCATCATGACCAACACGGCGACAAGCGAAGACACCGGCAAGCGAAAGCGACGTCGCGCTCGACTGATTCTTTGGTGCGTCCCCCTGCTACTCGTTTTGCTCGGAGGCGGGTTCTACTGGTTTTATTTGGCCCGTCCCACTGGAAACGGACCGGCGGGACCTGAAATTCCCCGGGAACCGTTCCAGTCGGTCTGGACCCAACGCAAAATCCTGCTACTCGGCATGGGCGACAGTATCACCGCCGGTTTTGCCATGCCGAAAGGTTACGGCTATGTCGAACGTTTGCTCGACAATCCCGCCGATGAGTTCCCCGAAATGCAAGGACTCTGTTTGCGCGCCGTTCTGCCGAATATCGAGATGCTGAACCTTTCCATTTCAGGCAGTAATTCCGTCGAACATCGCCGCTGGATTGATACGAAGCTTGAAGAACAGCCCGACGATGTTTTCGGACTCGTCGTTCTGACCACGGGTGGCAACGACTTGATCCACTTTTACGGCCAGCGACCGCCCAAGGAAGGGGCGATGTACGGAGCCACGCTGGAGCAAGCCCGGCCATGGATCGAAAATTTCCGTACCAGGCTCGATGAAATTCTCGAAGGCACGGCAGCGAAATTTCCCGGCGGCTGCTTGATCTTCCTGGCGGATATTTACGATCCTTCGGACGGCATCGGTGATCCGGCCAGCGCGATGCTGCCCGCCTGGCCCGACTGCCTGAAAATTCTGGCCGAATACAACGGTATTCTCCGGGCCGCCGCGGAAAAGTATGACCATGTCTACCACGTTCCGCTCCACCGGACCTTTCTCGGCCACGGTACGCACTGCAATCAGTTTTGGCGCAAGAATTATCGCCGAAACGATCCGACATACTGGTTCGGCGAGAATCTCGAAGATCCGAATATTCGCGGTTTCGACGCTATCCGCCGAATCTTTCTCATAAAAATAACCGAAGCGTTTCAAGCCAGGCATCCCGAAGCCGACATCATCCGGCGG
>JBEBTM010000172.1:0-8551 GCA_040393745.1 Thermogutta terrifontis
TCGGGTCATAAAGTCGAAACGATAATCCATCAAGGCAAAGATCGACGTGGCAATGAAGCAAGGTAAAAGAGCGTGGCCCCAAACCCGATGGGCGACGTCGAACAGCGGAACGCTCCAAAGAATGGCAAGACCGTCCCAGTCGGGTAGCACAGCGCAAACTCCGGCGGCGGCGGCAAGCTGCCAACCGAAGCGGCGATTCAAACCGCTCGCCAGAACGAGATTCGCTCCGACCATTGCGTGTTCAAGTGTCGTCATGGGCTTGACCTATATGTCGCTAATATTCATCGTCAAGGAAATATCTTTTGCCGGAATCCCCGAAGATTTACCGGCGATTTTCAGAACGGTTTTTTCAATCGATTCGCGGTTCCATTGTTGGCCGTTTCGATCCACGCATATTCGTGTCGGAATCACGTATGCAACGATTTCCTCCAAGGTTCGACATTCCTTGGGAATCGTCGCGAAGAACGGAGCAAGCACCATCTCTGTGACGGCATAGAGAAGAAATGCGGCAAATGCACCTACGAAAATACCGAGAAAAACCGCTATCGGCATCGGGTTCGGTTTCGTCGGATTTTGACCGATCACGATGGAGCAGGCAATGAGAATGCCGACCAGGGTACAGACAATACCGCCGAGAAAACGATAGGCTTTACTCGTGAGCGAAGGGATGTCATCGGAAAAATCCTGCCGCATCTTGTGCCAAATTCGACGTCTTACGGAACGCGGTTTGAGAATCGATTCCAATTCCGTTTTCGGCGTGATTAATGACACGTCGATTTCGGAATTTTCTGCGATAATCATCCGCAATTTCTCGATGCCATCTTGGAAAATCTGATCAACTTCCTCTTGGGAATGCGGCATTTCCACCGTAAATTTTTCGAGGTACGCAATCAATTCAACCAACGTCAATATCTCATCGGCCGCCGGAGCCATGAGATTCACGCCGAATTCTTCTTCGATTTTCATCAGGAATTGGTCGAGCGCCATATTTTTACCTCCATTGCCACTTTCAGCCATTTTCGGACCGTTCAAGCAGAAACAAAAAAATGTCGTCAACTCTCGGGTTCCCGGCTCATCACCTCACGAAGCAAATCGGCGGCTTCCTTATTCTGAAGCTGGCATTCCAGTGCCGTACGGTGTTCGTTCGAACGCAAATACGGATTCGCTCCGTTATCCAAAAGCATTCGAGCGATTTCGACCGAGGCCGCACAGTGCAAGGCCGGTCGAGGACTTGATTTCGAATTGATATTGATTTTCTCTCTGAGAAATCGAAGGAGCATCTCCTTCATCCCGGTGCGGCTGACATAGGTCAACGCCGAATCGCCCCAGGCTCCTTCCTGGTGCGTTGTAATTTTAGCTCCCGTAATCGATGATCCATGACGTAGAAGGATATCGACCGCTTCGTTATTATCGTACTCCAGAGCGACAACGAGCGGCGTTTTGTGCCAGTTTTCGCCGTAATGATCTTCCGAAGCACGGTTGGCGGCGCCCGGGTCTTTCCGCAAAGATTCCTCAAGCAAATCGTTTCGATAAAGCATAATGTTGTAAAATACCGGGGAAATGTATTCCGGCGGCTCGACCGAAGCTCCACGATCCATTAACAGTTTTGCGATTTCCTTCCGCTTCGTTGTGGCCGCAATGCAAAGTGGCGTTTGTTTCCAGTTATTCCTCGATTCGAGCTTCATGCCCTGGTCGATAAAATAACGTACCCATTCAATCATGCCGGAATTTACGGCGGCGTGGAGCAACGTGTTTCCATTATCGCCGATCATCGTCAAATCGACGCCTTTATCGACCATTTTTTGAACCAAATCGGAGCGTTTGCTTTCTAAAGCGGCAAAAATCGGTGTCGACGAAGATTCAACGCGGTGTCCATAGACCAAGGTTTTTCGTGATTCAAGGTCCGCTCCATGTTGAATCAAATAGTCGACAACGTCCTCATGTCCTTCTTTCAGAGCGGCTTTGATCGGCGAACCGGAGTCTGTCTTGCGGTTGACGATGGCCCCGGCTTCGACCAGCATTTTGACGATCTCCAAATTACCGCTCTCGGCGGCATCGTGAAGCATCGCATCGCCGAACGAATTCTTTTGGTTCGGTTTCGCACCGTACTTCAAGAGAATTCGTACCATTTCCACGTCGGATTGTTCAATAGCGACATGCAAGGGAATCTTCATGTCGAAAACATTTGTCCTGTTTGGATCGGCACCGGCAATCAACAGGTTTTCCACTTGTTCGTGCCTTCGGTCCTTGACCGCCCATCGCAGGGCCAGAGTGTTTTTCAACTCCGGCTCAAGAACCATTCCTGAAGATTCCAAACGTTCCAAAAGTTCCAGTGGAACGCAGGGCAGTTCATTCTTCCAGCGGTCGGCTACGGTGAGACCTTCGGCGTCCCGGATAGCCGGGTCGGCGCCGAATTCCAAGAGGGTCGTAATGATTTCGGTGTTTTCGGACGTTTTATACAGAAGCATGAAATAGAGCGGCGTCCAGCAACTGCCGGAATCCGGTTTTACTCCCGTTTCAAGCAAATAACGAGCGATTTCAGCTTGGCCGTGGATGCACGCATCCATGAGTGGCGTAGAATAGTTCTTCGAGGCACATGGTGCGCCGTTTTCCCACCATCGCTTGATCCATTCCAAATCGCCGCAGCGAATCCGCTCCCCGATTTCCGTGTAGGTGACAGCCTGTGAGGCCGGCTCCGGTTTGGTGATATGATCGAAAAATGCGGTGAGCCGTGAAAAGCCGATTTCTTCTGCGAAATCACGGGGAGTTTTTCCGGATTTATTGTGAACATTGACTTCGGCTCCGTGGTCGACGAGCATTTGTACGATATCCAAGCGACCGTTTCTCGCCGCCGAGTGGAGCGGAAAAGTTGCTAAATCGGAACGTTTGGCAAGATTCGGATCAGCGCCTTGCTCCAGGAGAAACTGCACCGTTTCAAGATGCGCATGTTCCACGGCGGCGTGAAGCGGCGTCCAGCCTTCGGCAGTTCGGATATTGATGTCGACACCGCTTTCAAGGAACAGCCGAACGATGTCCGTATGGCCTTCGAGAGCGGCAATGTGAAACGGCGTGAAGAACCGCAGCTTTGTCGGAACGGTCATCGATGCCCCAGCTTCGATCAATAAGCGGCAGCAGGCGAGATGGTCGTACTTGGCCGCGAAATGCAGTGGCGTCCAATCCAGTTTCGTCACGGCATGGAGGTCCGCTCCGTCTCGGATGAGTCGGGCCACCGTCTCTTGGTCGTCGTTCTTCGTTGCCGTATGCAATTCCGTCCATTGGTTCGGTTTTTTCGTGTTCATGATAGGCTTTTTAGTTCCATTTATGGCATTCCAAGATAACAGGCAATTGAAAAGGCGGCGATCCAAAAAAGACAAACCCAAATACACGCCATTGCGTAACGGGTCATTTCATTGAGAGCAACTTGAATATCTGAATCATCACTTTTCTTAAATGTCTTGGGATGACGCTTGACAATTTCTACAAATGCTCGCAAAATCAATCCCCAAAATACGAAAAAACTCAAATAAGCGAAGCAAAGAACCGTTCCGCCATGTTCCACCCACCACATGTTCTGTTGCATCAGCAGATGACTCGGTTTTACCGGATGGTTGAAAAGCCACACTATCCACAAAACCATGCCGAGACCTCCGCAAAAAATGGGCATCAGTTGTATACATCGGATCAGGATTTTCCATGAGAATTTGATCCCGTCCAAGTTTCCAAGCATCCCTTTTTCTTTTTGTTGAAACATCGGTTCTATTTTGCTGTTTAACTTTCTCAATCCCACCTTCCGGTCATGACCCAATCGGATTTCCGTTCGGGAAGCGGCTTGCCGGTATAGCACGACCAAAGGCGTTTGAATACGCCCGGGGGGTTGTCGACATACTTGTTCTCCCAAATTTCGCCGTTGACGCGGTATTCCTCGCCTTCTTCACCCAGGACACGGGCGTCCAGCAAGGAAGCCATCTGACACATTTTCCGAAGATGGGCATGATCAGGATTTTTTGTGTTGATCTGACCATCACCCCAGCAAAACCACCCGACACCTTCCGAGTCGTCAGAAACTCCTCCTTCCCCGAACCAAAAAACCTCCAATTCATCGTCACGATGATTGTAGGTAGGATTGATTTTCAATTCCGAATCGTTGTCGATATATTTTCGCCACTCATCAATCGAGATCAGCGTTTCTTCGCTCTCTGCCCCAAACGACATTCTTGTAATGTAAACGTAGTAACCCATTGTTTTCTCCGTTGTTACAATTCCAACAGTTTCTTCGCCAGCTTCGCCGCCTTGCCAGAACAAAAATCTTTCCGACCATTGCGAATTCAAGCGACGTCATATTTCTGTTTTTATCCCGTTCGTCGTAAAATGCCGTTGTATTCAAGGATGTTGCCCCAACAGAGACGACTGAACATTATTCCCACGGAGAGAAACAAAATACCGAAACACAAATAGTGAGCGATTTGAGAGACATGGAATCCTGGCTCGAGAATACATCGTTCAGGATTGTTTGGGTGATAATAGACGGCGACTTTTTTATCAGATGGATAAACTGAAAGGATTGCCTGGGCCACATCCATTCTTTGCTCACGGAATTCTTTGTAGGCAATCCGGTTCCCGCGATAGGATATGCCGTTGACTTCAAACGAATAGGTTACCTCAGGGCAATAGCGAACACTCATTTTTCCACTTGGTTCCGTAAGAATTTCTGATGTCAGAATTCTCCCATAGGTCTTCGTCCATGAATTGCTGCGGGCGGAAATCCATACAAGACGCCCGGCGGAAATCAATGTGAATATGCCCATTAGCGCGATGAGTATTGCCCCCAAGAGGGCGCAATATATGGCGTTACGGTTGAATCTCGTAATGTCAAGATCATTTGATGTCGACTTGAATCTTTTAGAGGCCATTGTTTTTTCAGGCTTACATTTCCAGCAGTTTCTTCGCCAGCTTCGCCGCCTTGCCGGAACCGGAAAACGAAGCGAGATATTCTCGGCAAACCGGATTCGAAATCGATTTTCCAGTGGCGGCACAACATTCGTTCAAAAGTTCCAAAAAACCGCCGACCTCCTTGGAATCAAGGTTCGAAACGATCTTTTCCAGCATGGCACGGATCACGTTCGCATGTCCGGCGGACTGGGCGGCGGCAGTTTTAAATCGTTTGATCCAACGAATTCGTTTCGGTAAATGATTCCGCATCCAAAAATCGGCGGCCCCGGCGAGCGTTATCTCCGTCAAGCGTCCGTCGCCGATGGAAGCGATCAGGATGTCCTGCGCCAAGGTCGCCAAGGATTCCGGCTTCACGACAAGGGCCGCAAGTAATGCCGTCGCCGCCGCTTCCGTGACCGGCTCGTTCGGATCGCAAAGCGGCTCCAAAAACGCATCCGGGCCGGGATAATCGTACTTGTCCTCGATTTCAAGTTGAAGCACCGAGTGCGAATGCCAATAGAATGGGTCACGAATTGCCGGACATAAATTGCCGCACCACTGGAGCATGGCTCGAACCCAGGTGTTTTCGTAATGCGGCAATTCATGAAGAACCGAGGCAAGACCGAACAGAGGAACCAGCGATTTGTCCACAACGCGATCCGGCATCGCGAGCCGCATGTCGGACATGGCATTCGTCTGCAAATCGACGCGAAAAATCGGTTCGTTCTTCCGTGTTTGCCGGTTCACCTGAATCGCAACGAAATAATGCGGCTCCGAAACGTTCACGTTTTCAGCCCCTAGAACAGCACGGAGAGCGTCGACATACGGATCGCCCGGAAGATGATTTCCCAATGCTTTCAACGCATCTTTGTGATGATCCGAAGGAAGCCGATACAGCGACAAAACCTTGTCAAGCGTGTCGTGTTGTCTCAATTCATGCGAGTCGGATTTGATTCGTTCGACAAGGATGATCGGATCGATCCAACCGCCGTGATGTGTCGGCGTCGACAGCGGCTGCAGGACAATGCCGTGCGCGATTCGCTCCGCATGGCCTATTTGAAGATTACCAAAATGCGTCTCGGCAAAAAGACGGTTCGACGCCATGAAAGAGTTGGTTCTTTCACCAATCCGGAATTTGACCGATCGAGTTCCCGGGTTGACGGTCACGGAATCCGACAACCAGACGCAAACGATACAAGCGAGATATTTGCCGAAAAGATAATTATTTCGAGCCCAGCGAAAGAGCTTACCGTCAAGAACACTTTTGCGGAGAGCCGATGCTTTATGAACAAAATCTGCATCTCGCAAAAGGTGCAAACGCATAATGCCGTCGACAAGTATTTCGATTTCGTCGATCTCCGATGGAGTCGCAAGGACCTTTGCCGCCAGGTCGATCAATTCGTCGATGGTTTCGACCGGCTTGAGTTTCGCCAGCGAATCCAAGCGAGGGAGGTCCAAAGGCCCGAAAATTCGAGGAACGATTTCGACGAATTTTTCGGTTGAAGATACCGTTTGATCCGTCATTGGAAAAAGAGCCTGAACGGAGTCGTGCAGCGACGGTTTGATCCGCTGAAGTTCCGCAAGGGTTTCCTTGTCATTCGGATCAAGATGCCGGAAAATCAACTTCGCGGCGGCCGTTTGAACTTCGACGGCTTCGTGATGCAATGCCGCCATTGCGGTAAGAACGGCTTGTTTTGGTAGCGATTTATCGCGTTTCGCAATCCGCTCAATGATACCCACGGCGGTTTTCGGCCTCGATTTGGACTTCTCACGGAAGATCGGCTCGATTCGCTGGAGAAAAAGCCGGTTGTCGAGTTGCCCGGCTTTGTCAAGCTGAACAAGCATTTCGAAGCCGAGCGCGATGCTGGATGGATTGCGATTGTCGAGCAAATCGAAATATCTTTCTTCACGCTGTTTGGCTTCCTCGGCGCTCGGTTGGAGTTTGCGATGAAGATTCGAGTACCACCGCATTTCGTGATCCGAGTAGGAAAAGGCAAGAGTTCCAAGAGTTGCGTCAAGGAGTCGGTCACGTTGGACAAGATTTTGTTCGACAAAACCAAGGATCGCATTTGTCCACATTCCTGGATTGATTCCGAGCGAATCGAAGAAAACAAAGCCATGCGGTTTTGTAAATTCACGTTCGAAAATATACCAAAATTCAATCTCGAACAATTCCGGATATTTCGCCCATATTTGCTCGACGGACAATTTGTCGTCTTCCGTTTGCCAGCCGGGACGACTCATATTGTCGAGCATTTTGAGAATGACGACATCATCAAAAAGTCTGGAGCATAAGCCGTTTTTATGGCATTTCCAATAAACGGGCCAATAAATATCTTGGCGTCCAAGACGCCAAAGCATAAATTCGTCGGCGAATTTCCTTGAGCGGGAACGCTGTACATCCAAAGCGGACAAATCGTCAAATCCAAGGAGTCGATCCGGGAGTTTTTTCCATTCTTTTTGAATCGACTTCAAGTCATAAAAGCCCAGAATAGCCAGTTGGATCATACGAACAAGCTCATCTCGTTCGTCCGAAGTTTTTCCTCCAAACCAAGCCCGACGAATCCGCATCGCCACCCAATCTTTCGCGACGGAAAGGAGGCTTTGCCGAGCATCTTCATCCTTTTCAAAAATAAAATCAAACAACTTTTTGCTCGTTCCGGAATTCAGGGCATCGAGCAATTCATTCACAAGCTGCTTGTCGACTTTGGCTTTCTTCGGCATGATCATTTATTTGTTTCTTTTTCCTCCAAAATCAACTGCACGGCGAGGACATGTTTGCACGGCCCGCGTTCGCCCTGGTGTTTGGCGTACCACGGACATGTACACTTCGATTCCGTTTCGGATATCCGCACGAAATGTTCCACGTCGGTTCCCGCGACGAAGGCTTCGGTGCGGTCGGCGTCCTTTTTTGTGATGCGGACCTTACCGCCTTCGATCAGTTTTCTTGCGTTCACCAGTCGCGGTTGGAGCTTTTCCACTTGGTCGAGATCGAAGGGCAAGACCCGATGAAAGTAGGACGACGTTTCCAAATCGTAACCGACAAGACCGCGCGTTCCGAGGGCCGACAGAGCCGAGCGGACTTCCTCCGGCGCCAGGCCGGTCTTGCGGGACAAGGCGCCGATGTCGATCACCGATTCCCAACTCAACGCCTTTTCGATTTTATCGAGATGCTTTTCATAAGATGCACCGGCCAGCGACGAAAGAACCTGGCCTTCGCCGGAAAAACCGCGCCAAACATCGGGACTGATCAGCAGATGGAACCGGGCTTCCTGTAAAACCAACTCCCAGCAGCTTGTTCCGCTTTCCTCGTCGCCGTAAATCCGAAGCGAGTCGGCATAATGGACGAGATTTTCCAGTACCCGAAGCCGCTCCAAACCCGCCGCTTTCACGCCGCCGCGACCGGCCACCTGGCTCAACCGCAAGCCCCGACCTGACGGAACAATGTAAACCGGCGTCCGACTTTTCGTTCTTGGAATCGACCGCAGAAAACGCCGGGCTTCAATGCCGGGAATTTCGAGCATCGGGGCCATGCGAGCCTGATATGCTTGGATTTCGACAAAGCCTTTGAGCCAGCGGACGGGCAGCGAAACCTTGCGTTCGACGGTCTTTTCGGCGTTCT
>JBEBTM010000173.1:0-8542 GCA_040393745.1 Thermogutta terrifontis
CAGTTTTTCATATTTAGCCTCCAAAAAAAGAAAAAAAGCATGAACCGGCCACCACTGGCCGGACTGGTTCCCCGTCTTCATTGGGTGCCCCGCAATTTCGTTTGCGGATCACCCAAGATATGGCGCAGAATGAAACAATAACACGATGTCTTGTTGGATCGTGACAGACAATACCTGCCATAAGGCTAACTCCTAATGTCAATACATGCAATGCTAAAATGCCCAGAAAATACAAATCGACATAGCAATTACCAAAACAGCATGTTGACAGGACACAAAAGAGGCATGCCATGAGTGACATTTTACTGGCCATCCTTAGTCCCCGTGATGGGAAATTCAGCCGACCTTTTGAATTTCGCTGCTCAATCAGAAACGAAGCTACGTTCACATCCGGATTCAAAAAACGGTGTGAGGTGTAAAGTCAAAACAGACTTACGACTTACAGGCGAAGGCGTTAGAACACTTCAAACACGCGTCGGAGTGAAAACCCGATGCCGACCAGCACGAACAGCGTGCCCGTCACGGCCAACGTAATCATCACGCCGAACGGCAGTATTCGGCGTGATATCCGTGGCGTTTTCAACGGAAACGGCGATCGACCCGAAATCGGGTACGGAGCCTTGAACCAGGTATTTCGTGTTTGTCAGAGGAGCGAAATGGGCTCAGGATCAAAACGGCGCATCGGGGTATTTCGGGAGATCCAGCTTGCCGTCGTAACGGCTGCTTATCGGGGGAGACGTCGTTTGGGGCGGTGGAGCGTCCGCCAAGGGCAACGTGTCCGACGTGATCCGCTGGAGCGGAATCGGCGGTTGATCGACATGTCCCGTCGCGTGCGCCAGTTTTCGGGTCAAATTGTCGTTGAGTGCAATCGTTGTGACGGCCCGATCCTGATTCCGGTCATGTGGTTCCACCTTGGCTTGCTCAAAAGCGACCTGTCGGATTTCGTCGCCATTGGGTACGCCGGCTTCGATGGACAGCTTTTCATTGGCCGCTTTGAGAATGTTGTTATCGGCCAGGAATTCCTGGAGCTGGTTTTCCGGTCCCGATGCGGGTTTGGTTCCCGGAAGAATCGTGTTCATCGGTCGGGCCATGACGAGCGCGTTTTCGAGTCGGTCATCGAAGCGGGTCATGATGCAAAGATTCTTTTCTTCGCCGCCGAGTTCATCGAAAGGCAAGAAAAAATCGTAACCGTGCCCGAGCGGTTTTTTGAACGAATAATGCGATTCAAGCGTATCGGCCGGGAATTTGTACTGCCTGAGCGGCTTGGCCCGGGTGGGGTCCTTTTCGCCGCCGTCAAAGACGAAGACGGTCAACTCGCCGTCGACTTTAATCGATTTTTTACTGTCCGAGGCGTCGTAAAAATGGATCCGGCCGCCCACGCCCCGCATGCTCGTTCCGTCCGACGAAGTTTCCGCATAGTTTTTCCAGACGTCGACCATCTTCGCGGGCACCTTGGGCGCGTTCCTCGCCATGGGGTTTTTCGCCGCGAGACGTTTATAGGTCATATTCGAACTGCAACCGATCGCCAGGCAGCAAAGCAGGCAAAAGGCCGGAAAAACAAAGCGGGCGGAATGTCGCATGATTTTGTTCGGAAATATTTCGGATATTATGTTCATTAATTTTTCGGCAAAACCGGCGTCGGGATCTTCGGAGTCGGGACCGTCTGTTGCGTTTGTCGGAACTGCGGGGCCAAGGTGGGCTGTTTCTTTTCTTCCCACGGCGTCAGGTCGTCCATGTCGACCGCTTCAGGGAAGACGACGGTCGCATCCCCGGTATACGGCGTGTCGGCAACGACGCTGTAGGTTCCGATATCCCCGTGAACCTGGGCCACGTTACCCAGGCACCAGCGCATCCGAGCCGCCTCGAGCTGTTTGACCTCTTCCATATCCGCCTGGTTCCTTACGATCCGGGGCGTGAGGATGATCAGGAGTTCCGTGCGGGTACATTTTGTGAAATCGTAACGGAAAAGCTGTCCGACCAGCGGGATATCGCCCAGGAGCGGGACTTTCCGTTTGATTTCCTGACTGTCCTTCGTGATGAGACCGCCGAGGACGACCGTTTCGTTGTCGGCCGCGCTGATCGTGGTCATGGTGTAAATCTTGTCGATCTTCTGTGATCGGACTTCCTTACCGTCGGAAATACCGACGACGACACCGTCGGCGGCGCTGCCGAGCTTCGATTTTTCCGCGGCGACCATCATGACGACATTGAGCATGAGTCCGACCTTTTCATTGTCGACACTTGAACGGGAGCTATAACTGTTATCCACGGTACCGCCGAAGCGGGGGACAAGCTGGCCGACGTGGATGAACGCCTTCTGGTTGTTCATGGCCGTGAGTTGCGGCCGGCTGAGAATTTCAAGGCGATTCGTTTCCTGGAGAGCCCGGATCATGATGCTCACCGCATCGCTGTTGGCCGAAAAGACCATGCCGCCGAAGCCCGTTTCCGCGCCGACCCGGCCTGTGGCGAAGTTGGTTAAAAGCTGCGAACCGACATTGCCGACGTTCTGCGCCGAGTTGCTGTTGTAGCCGTTACCCAGCGATGTTGTCGGGGATTCATTGAAGAGCCAACCGGGATTGGCTGTGCCGTTGAGTATCACGGGTTCTTCGATAACCGTGGTAACGCCGTTTTCCGTGCGGGTAATCTTCCGGGTCGATTCGGTGATACTGTCAAAGGTGCTTCGACCGAAGAGCAGGGATTCCTGGATGCCGAATTCCGCGCCGAACTCCGTGGTGTCCGACAAGGTGACTTCGCCGATGAGAACCTGAATGACCACCTGCGGCGGCGAACGGTCGATTTCCTTGATGAGATTGAGGATTTCGTCGAAATACCGGGGCGTCGCGCTGACGATGAGCTGGTTGCTGACGTGTTCCGGGATGACGATGACTTCGCTCTCGATCTGCTGATATTGACTGACCACGCCGGGCGACCCTTGTTGGATCAGTCGCTTGCTGCGGATGTATTCGTTGATGGCCGTGGAAACGGAATCGGCCTTCATGCTTTTGAGTTCGTAAACATAATTTTTACGGGACTGTTGGTCTTCACGGTCGAGACTGTAAAGCAGGGCTTCGATAATTTTCAGGTCGCTTGGAGCGCCTGCGGCGAGGATGCTGTTCGTTCGCGTGTCCACGGCCAGGTTGACCGGGACCAGGTTGTCTTCGTCCTTGGCGCCCGGCAACTGGGGCCCCGATTGTCCTTCCAATTGCGTCGGAATCAACGATTTCAGCGTCTTAACCATGGAATTGGCGTCGCCGTACAGAATTTGGAAGACCTTGACTTCCGCCGTGGCCGAAGGGGAATCGAGCAGGTTGATCAATTCCTCGATCAGGGGCATGGAATGGTCCGGTGCCGTAACGATAATTTGGTTCAAGCGGTCGTGTCGTTCAATGCGTACGTCGGACATGATTCCCGACTCGATCATCCGGCGGTTCTTTTCGTCACCGACCCAGAGCTCCAGAGCGGGCAGTTTTCCATCTCGCGTTCCGGTGGTTCCGGCGGTAATGGCGTTGGTGAGCACCTGGGCCAGGTCGGCGGCCAGCGTGTGTTTGAGCTTGAACGGTTTGACCTGAAGCTTCGGTGCCGCACCGGGAACGTCAATCTCGGCGACGAGACGTTCGATGTCTTTCAAATCGTTCGGCCCGGCTTGGGCGATGATCGAGTTGGTTCGAACATCGGCGTAAAGCTGGATGCGTGGGGCAAAGGCGGAATTCGTCGCGGGAGCGGGGGGGAAAGCGCCTCGCAAAACCGTGATGGCGTGCTGTGCGGAAGCGTGTTTGAGTCGGAGCACCTGGAGCATGTTGTGTTCGGTCGCTACGGGACGGTCCAGCGTTTCGATCAAGTCTTTCATGGCTTCCATGGACTTGCCCCAACCGACGAGCAGCATGGCGTTCGGATTGATCATCGGGATGACTCTCACGGCTCCCTGCTTGGTTCGGAACAGGTCGGTATAGACCTGGAAAATCACGTAGTTGAGCGAGACACAGTATACGTTTTTGAGGAAATACACCTCGATTTGCGGCTCGGCAGTCCGGCTCAATTCCTCAATTTGCCGAATCATGTCCGTGAATCGGGCGACTTCCGCACCGGTGGCATCGATGATGATGACGTCCAGATCGGGCAGGATTTGATAACGAAAATCACTGACGACTTCCATGCCTGATCCCGGGGGGATGCCCGCGCCGAGCGTGGGGTCCGCACCGCCGCCAAGGTCGAAATCGCCGTCCTGGAAGTTGTAGCCGACAAGCTGGACGACCGGATTGCGCTGGGCGTCGAGATGTTGCGAGGTCTTAGCATGAGACACTGCCGGTTGAATCGGCGGACCAACCGGCAACCGTTGCGGCGTCGTGTTCGGCGACTGGCGGTGATTCATCGCCTGCGGGTTGGGCCGGTGAGCCGGGCGGTTCAGGTCCATGATCCGTTGGATCGATTCGGGCCTGAGATTATTGTACGACAAGAACCGTCGCTGAAACCCTTCGGGCGGGTCGGGTTGGTCGATGGAGTCGACAAGCCGGATCATCTGGTCGCAAAGGGTTCGTTCGCCGACGATCAGGAGCCGATTCGTTTCGCGGTCGATGTCGATGGTGACGTATTTTTTCAGGTTGTTCCGCTCGACGAGTATCAAATACCGCGCGGGGCCCATTTCGCTGAGCCGGGCACCGAGCAGAGATCGCAACGTTTGTTCGATCCGGGACAGTTCGACATGCGAGGGCGTGAAACTATCCCGGGTTTCCGTGGACTGAACATTTCGAGCGGGCGGCTGTTGCGGGAGTTGCGGCGTGGGATACGCTCCCGGAGGAGGGACTGCGGATGGAAGAGCCGAAGTCGATGAGCTCGCCTGGCCGTCTTCGATACGCACGACAGATCGGCCGGATTCTTTGGGCAGAAGTTGCGTCTTGGTTTGGAGAATCTGAAAAACTTCGCGTTGGACCGCATCCGATGCCAAGAGCGCAAGCCGGTAAACATGTGGCTCGTTGTCGGGTTGGATCGTCAGGATGAAGCCGGGATCTCGACGTTGGAACAGACGGATTTGCTCTTCCAATTCGGGCAGTCGGTCACAGTGGAAACGGTAAACCGCCGGTTCTGATCCGACGATGACAGGCGTCGGCGAGGGCGCTCCCGATTCCTGCGCGACGGCCACCTGGACGGCAAAAAGCCCAAAAAACAAGGCGGAAAGGATGCATCCCTTGAGAAATGAGATTCCAACGCCGCCTTGATGTGAGGGACTGTTACCGCTTGGAAAACGAAGTGTCGCAATTCCTTGAGACGTTGATAATTGGGCGGATTTCTGAACTGCTCTGAAAAGGGGTGTCATGGCTTTGTCGGTGAAGGCAAATTCATTCATGATTCCAATGACGCGTCTTCCTGGGAAGCCCACGGCAGCGGATACTAGGCATTTTGCCCAACCGACTCAATAGCAATTTCGGAGCAAGCGGAAAAAGAATTGCAAGGTAGCGTCATTCCGTTTCACCACGATTCATGTCCGCACCCAACGGCTTTATCCAAAAAGCCCCATTCGTGGGCCATTCGGAGCAGATCGACAAATTGCGGGGCGTTCAGTTTCTTCATGACCCGGTATTTCAGGTTCTTCGCCGAACGTTCTTGGAGCCGAAGCGTTTGAGCCAAGTGAGTCAATTCGCCGCCGGAGATCAGGTGCCGAAAACAGAGCCACTCCTTTTCCGTAAGCGCATAAAGATCCTGTTTTCGCAGGTTTTCCAGGCTAACCAATCTTGCCTCGGCCCGGTTTGCGGTCAAGTATTCTTTGCCGTGCGGAGTCATGGAAGGATGACCGCGTAATAGTTCCGGCAGGCAGCGGTTCCAGGATTCCCGACTGTCACTCAAAGAAAGGTATCCCTGGATGTTGATCAGATTCGCTGTCAAACCGCTCCCCATACGGGGGGTGTCGTCGAGCAAAACGAAGGTGGCCCGGGGAAAACAAGAGCTGATCCGCCGATAACCTTCGATCATGCCAAAATAGGAACGGCCCCCCAGAAAAAACATGAGAGACCTATCCGCTGTCAGACGGTTTTGGGGTTGCCGCAACGAAAGGCGAAGTGCGGTGTCAATGGCCTCCTCGGCTCCTTCGACCGCCCGGCTTTCGGAATAATATTCCTTGTCCTGGAGCGATTGACAAATCAGTTCGCCTAAAAAACGGCGGGGTTCGACGACGATTAAACAGCGGTAAAGTGTTTCGGTCACGGCGATTTTGAGGGTCAGGCTGTGAGTTGCATCATACAACTCGCTTGGCAAAGGTGCAATAAAAGAAACGACACCTAACCCATCGACCGCGGCACTGACAGACGTCTGTCAGTGGCCGGAAAGAAATTTCACAAAAAGAGGAAAATAGGGCGAAAATTCAGAATTACTCGTTCTTCAGAAGATACCCGGGCGTGGCGGGGACTTGGCTGATCGCCTGGGCCGGACAGTGCAGGGCAATAGCACACTGGTTGCAATGTTTGCAAAGCTCCTGATCAATCTGGAGGTAGAGCGAACCGTTGCCGAGTGAAAAGCAACCGTCAACGCATTTGCCGCAGCCGACGCAGAGATCACGGTCGATCTTGTATTCAAAATAGGGCGTTTCTACGGGCGTCCGTGAAATCGCATTGGTTGGACAAAGCTGATTTTCCGCACCGGCATGACGTGCCAAAGGTTGCGGATCAAAGAAACCCGTACATAGATCACAATAACCACACATCGCGAAATTGTGGAAACACTTGACGGCGGAAACCGTGAGCACGCATCGATAGGAACAGACTCCACAGCCGATGCATGTGTGGGGATCAATTTGCCAAACGATGGCATTCTTCGCCGCCAAATAGCCGGAAAGTCCGAGCAATCCCCCAGCCGCCGCAGCGCGGCAGGTCCATTTCAGCAGGTTTCGTCGTGAAGAATCCATAGAGCTTTAGCAATCGAAGGTCGCTCGTTCGGGTCAATGTCCGCCGCAACCGGGGCAGCCGCCTGTTTTCGGAAAATTCGGGTTTTCAATGGCAAATCCCTGTCCCATCGGCGAAACGACGAAGTCGATTTCCGTACCGTCGAAATGGGGATCGAATTTTTTCAGTGTGGCCAACGTGACGCCGTTGAATTCGTACCTGGCATCCTTTTCAGGATCGAATTCCGTATCGAAACGCAACGAATACTGCATGCCGCTGCAACCGCCGCCGAGAATCAACAGGCGGAGGAACGTATTATCGCCGAGATTTTGAGATTCCTTGATTTTCTTGACTTCATCACAAGCGGCGGGACTCATTGTAACAGACATGATTTTTCCTTTCCTTATCAAAAGCACGTCGACCGAATTGCTTTCGGCAACGTACTGAAACTTGTTAAAAGCGGTGTCATCCGGACAATCGAACTCTCACCGGGCTCCTATTATACCGCTGAAATCGCCTTCTTGGGCATCTTTTTTTTGAAACTGCAAAGAATTTCCCAAAAATCTTTGGGAACGTCGAAAATTAAAATCCTCATATTCCCTTTTTTCCGTAAACATGCTATAATCCCACCGCAGGACGGCATGAGGCCGCTTTTCGTCCAAAATTCCGTTTTTCTTCCATTTCCCCCCAGACCCAGAAAAACCGTGGAAACAAAACATACTGATACACCTCGGCTTACGTCGATATATCTGGATTATCTCCAGAATCTTGACACGGCCCGCTTCGTTGAGGAGGTTGGCCGGGATTACCAACAGGCGAGCCTGATTCGGCTCACCGATGCCGACCGAGTCGAAACCCGCCGGGCCGCCGCATTGGCCCTGGGTTTTCTCGGCAACTACAGCGCCAACAGCGCCTTGGGGCGGCTGTTGCTGGACCATGACCGTAGCGTTTGCCTGCTCGCGGAAAACAGCATCAAGAACATCTGGCCCCGCGACGGTTCGGAGGATCAACGGCACATTCTGCGGGAAATCATGCGACTGATCGCCCGTCAGCAATACGCCGAAGCCGTTCGGATGGCAAACATCCTTTTGGAGGAATGTCCCTTGTTCGCCGAAGCCCGCAACCAGCGGGCCATCGCCCTGTTCGCTATTGAAGAATTCCAAGACGCCATTGAAGACAACATGATCGTGCTGGATTTGAATCCGTATCATTTCGGGGCGGCGATCGGAATGGCCCACGCCTATCTGCAACTCAAGGAAAAAGAACTGGCCGTCCAATCATTTCGACACGCCTTGCGGATCAACCCGAGCTTGGAATCCGTCCGCCGGCACCTGGAACGGATCGCAAGCAGTTGAGCGGCGCCTAAAACCATGAGCAGGTAAAGCCGCCGTCAACGTAGACTGTGGAGCCTGTCATGTAGCTGCCCGCCTTGGCCGAAAGCAAGAGCAGCGCGGCTCCGACGAGTTCGTCCGGCGAACCGTAGCGACGCATGGGGGTGCCGCGCATGATATTGTCGACCCGCTCTTCATCCAGCAGCTTTCGATTCTGTTCGGCCGGAAAAAAGCCGGGGCAGATACAATTGGCGCGGATTTTTTTTTCGCCGAATTCCTGTGCGATATTTTGCGTCAGGTTGACCACGCCGGCTTTCGAAGCGGCATAGGCGAACACGCGTG
>JBEBTM010000174.1:0-8533 GCA_040393745.1 Thermogutta terrifontis
TAGGCCTGGTCGGCTTCTCCGGTTTTTCCATCTTGGAGCATCCAGTCTTTGACAATACTCTGTTCGATCTCCGAGGCGGCATCGGCCATGGAATTCCAAGCAACAACAAAGCACAGGGCGAGAAAGGGTAGCAGTCTCGTCATCGGTCAACTCCCGTAACAATAAGAGGGTCATAGATGAGCGACCTTCCGGCGAAAGGTCATCCGCCCGAAGAAGGGCGCCTCACTTAAGGGGTCATCATAGCGGAACACCCAACAATAAGCACTGTTTTTTTGTCATGAAAAGACATTTTGACATATACTTATACAAAAGAACATGTTTGCGTTCCGTTCGACTATCTGGAACGAAATTCTTTAAGAAATTGTCCCGCCGAACATCCGACCAACCGCTGGAACGATTTGGCGAAATGGACATAAGACGTGAATCCGGAACGAAGCGCAACTTCACCTATTTTCAAATCCGAACTGAGAAGGAGATGCTTCGCCTGATTGATGCGGACTTTGAGCAATTCGTCGGCAATGGAATGGCCGACCATCGACTTAAAGAGTTTGCTCAGCCAAGCCCGGCTGGCTCCGACGTGACGAACGATGTCGTTGGCGTTGATCGGTTCCGAGGCATTGGCGATAATGAACTGAAGTGCTTCAGCGACAAGTGGATGCGAAGCACGGATTACCGCCGTACTGCCGCGGGAGACGATACCGATCGGCTTGAACAGAACCGGTTCCGACTGGAGCGTTTGACCCCGCATGGCGCGATCGAGCATCGCGGCCCCTTCCCAAGCGATACGTTTCATGTCGGTGTCGATGCTGGAAAGCGAGACTCGTGAAAACCGGCACAGCGTTTCATTGTTCCCCACGGACAGAATTGCAATATCGTCAGGCACTCTGCGGTCGGCCTCCTCACAGGCGTTGAACAGTGTCGCGGCCCGGTGATCGCTTTGACAAAGAATCCCGAGCGGGCTGGGAAGCTGGGCAATAATTTCACCCAACACTTGATTCGTTTGGTATTTGAAAACCGATTCGCGCCAATCGATTAAACGGAAACGTCCACCGCGCCGCTGTATTTCCTCTTCGAACGATTTTTGGCGACCTTCGATGGAAACCAGATCGGAGCAGCGAAAAAAGGCGAGATCCCGAAGGCCCAGGGCGAAAAAGTATTCCGCGGCCCGCCGTCCGCAAAGTTCGTGATCCGGCGCGGTTCCCGGCCAAAAAGGAACTTCGTCCGCGTTGATCGATACGACGGGAACCTCTTGATTGCGGATCCATTCCATCAAGTCGGGACGATTCGGCAGATAATGCGTAATAATGCCATCGCCTTTCCAATGAACCGGACTCGAACCATAATAGGCGACCGTCATGTCAAGTTCCCACTCCGCTTCGTGGGCAAACTGCGTCACGCCCTGGTGATAGAGCGGATCATTATAAGCCAGGGCGGAAAGGACTCGAAAACGCTTTTTCATGGGGTGCGGGAGTGTCAAAAACGAGCCGCAAAGGGGACTTGCGGACGTCCATTCTTAATCCAAGGATTTGATCGGAGCCTTTCCAATGATTTGCGGTGAATCCCGGTTGACGCGGTACTCGCCTTCCCGGCGGACTTCCACTTTCCGGAACCGTTCCTCAGGCAGCAGAATGGAATGGATGCGGAACCCGAATTTATCTCCGACCTTTACGGCCTCGGCCATGCCGATGACCACGGTTTGGCCGACTTCGACCTCCATAAGTTCGTCGCAGGACTTGTCGAACTGGATGACCGAGCCAACGCCAAGCTCCAAAATTGCTTTGATCGGCTTCCGAGCGCGCGCCAACACGGCCGCGACGGGAACCTTGACCTTCAAAACGCTACGGCCGTATCCGGGTAGGTCGTCCAACGATTTACGTTTGCCGGGCATGGACGCAAAGCCCGCACCTACAAAGGGGTCGAAACCGGCTCCGCCTTCCGTCGCTCCAAAGGAGGGCGGACCGCCACCGAACGTCGGAGGACCGATGATGGGGTCCGTATCTTCCACCTTCGGCTCGTCAAGCATCGCTTCCGGGTCTCCCAGAGGCCAGAGCATATAAACCGGGACAGGAGTGTCGTCACTTTCGATAAGCGACAACTCCAGATAGCCGGCGTCCAACTCCATCTGGCCACGCAAGATCCCCGACGAAATATCATGCAGTACGGTCGCTTTGAAGTTTTCAGGGAAGAAATCTCCGGGAACGAGGTTCATCCCCCATTCCTGCGCAAACGTTTCCAGCTTGCTTTTCTGTGTCGCGTCAGGGGTTTCGCACCAATCCGGTATGAGGTTCGTGGAATGGGGAAGCAGGATGGCAATGCCTTGGGAACCGACCCAAAGCATGAGAACAAGTCCTTTTCCTGAAACCTTCGGCAAAAGCTGATCGCTGTGGACCGGACCGCCGACGGACGTCTTGATCGTCACCGATTTTCCGAACGTCCGGGAGAATGCTGCCTGTGCTTCAGCCGCACCGCTCGTGGCGGTCTCGATGAAAAGGTCGACGGCGGAGGAATTCAGACCCGGCATGGTTATTCCAGTGGACGTGATAGAATCGGTTGAGATTGCGCTAGGGCATTGTCAGTATCGGCAGTTACGACCGGAAAGCCCCGTAGGAGATGTCTTGGTTTAGTGGTTTCTTACGCCTAAACAATGCGAAAATCGTCACAATCCGTATAAACAGTCTATGATTCACAACGTCATTATAAAGTGAATTCAGCAAAAGAGCAAACAAATCTTTTCCACAAAACGGACTAACGGGGAAGAATAGGTCGACTTCCTGTTGCCTTTCAAATTGTACCCATCTTAACACTTATAAGAATTTTGCCGATTATAGCGATTATCCGCCGGATTTTTTTATGTGAAATTGATCTTTACCCGATTGAGAAAAAAAGGCACAATGTGTGCCGTTCGCTGGTGGACCCGTCTTGGGAAGCCGGTGGAAACGTTTTGATTCGCCCGCTGCTTTCGAAAACGGAGCCGGCAAGGATGCCGGACGAAACGCAAAGTCCCCCGCGGCGAATTTCAAGGAAGAACCCAGATTTTGTTGCGATCGGATTTCTCGCCCTATAAGGATGTGTTGAGAGGAATCGCATCGTAGCGCATTCACAAGCAGGAGAGCATAACGTGAAAAAAACTTGTTGGACCATCCTTTTTGTCGCCCTTTGCTTCACTATCGGCGGTCTCGTTTCCCAGGTCGGTTCGCAGAATCAAGCGGGCGGCGTTCCCCAGTTCATCGCCGTGGTCGACGTGGCCGAACTGATCAAAGCCCATCCCGATTTCAAGGCCAAAACAACCGCTCTGCAGGAACGGATGAAAATCGAAGAAGGAACGCTTCGCGACCAGCAGAAAATCATCGAACAGAAGGAACTGAAATTTCAGCAGTCGAGTCTCAAACCTAACACGCCTGAACACACCCGGGAACTCGAAGCGCTCCAAAATGAAGCAATCGAATTTGAAAAAGTCTTCAAATCGAAGCAGCGCGCTTTCGCCTTGGAAAACTCGCAGATTCTCTTCGACACCTACCAGGACATTAAGCGTGAAATCGGTGCCTACGCCGAACCTCGCCGGATTGCCCAGGTGACCGATTACCGCATGTTCGTACCGTCGCCACTCGAACCGCAGTCGGTCATGGAAGACATGGAACAGAAGCTCGTCTGGTTCAACGTCCAGCTCGACATCACCGAATACATCGTCGATGTCATCTATCAACGTCGTAACCTGACCGCCTCGCAGCAATTCTCGGACGTCAAAAAAGAACTTCGTACAGCCAAGAAGGTTCAGGACGAATTGCTCAAAAACGCCCAGCAACGTTCCTTGGCTTCGCCTCCGGTGAGCGCTCCCCGCTAGTTCGCAGGACGTTCTCCTTTTCGCAACAAAACGCAATTTCCGGGGTGGTGTGAAACCGTCCCGGGAATTGCGCGGTCGGCAACGGATTGCTCACCGCAAACATCTCTCTTCTTTTTCCCACTCTTGCGAAGAACGGGTTTGTACCATGCCCAGGCATTTCAAGGAAGACGATACGAATTTCGTTCTCGCGGCCACTCCTTTGTTTTCCCACAGCGTCAAGCAGACATTCAGGCTCCAGCAAACGATTTCCAGCGTGGTCCGGGTCAAAGGATTCGGCTTCTGGACCGGCGAAGACGTTTGCGTCGAGTTTCGTCCCGCGCGACCGGATACCGGCGTGGTTTTCATACGCACCGACTTGGATGGTACGCCGCAGATCCCCGCGGACATTCGTTTTCGTGAGGAAAAACCGCGACAGACTTCGCTGGTCAAAGGCGACGCCCGGGTCGACATGATCGAACACCTCATGGCCGCGGTCAAGTCTTTGCGTATCGATAACTGCGAGATCAGGATCGACCGCCCCGAAATGCCGGGCTTCGACGGTTCGAGCCGTCCTTACGTCATGGCCCTGGAAACGGCGGGCACGCTGAAACAGCCGGCGATTCGAAAAATACGGCTCGTCACCCAAGGCGGTCGTGTCGGCAACGACGAGCAGTGGATCGACATCCTGCCGAGCCGATCCGGCAAAAATGTCTACCAATACGAACTTGTTCCCGGTGTCGGTTATTCGATCAACCGCCAGGAATACGACTTCGATCTCACGCAGGAAAATTTCAGCACGGAAATCATGGCCTGCCGCACGTTTTTGGCACGCCATGAAGCCGATTACCTTCGCGATCGAGGACTCTGCCAGCGCGTCACGCCGCGAGACGTCCTCGTCCTCGACGAGGGCGGTCCCTTGGAAAATGAATTTCGCTTCGAAGACGAATGCGCCCGGCATAAAATCCTGGACATGGTCGGCGACTTCGCTTTGACCGACTGCGACTGGATCGGAACGTTCCGGTCTTATCGCGGCGGCCACGCCCTGAATGCCGAAGCCGTGAAATACCTGCTCGAAACGTCGCTGCTGTTCGACGAATCCTCGGTTGCCGGTAACGATGTTTTAATGCGACAAAAACGAGACTTGCTCAACCGGGCTGCCTGAAAACCCATCATACAATTCCTTCGACCATGATCAAACTCGGAATCATCGGTGCGGGCCGGCTCGGCTCGTTTCATGCGGATAAAGCCTCGGCTCACCCGGACGTGGAACTCGTCGGTGTCAGCGATCCCCTGGAAGGGGCCCGGAATAACATCGCAAACAAACACGGAATCAAGGCGTATGAGAACCCCGAGGAATTGACCGCCGGAGTGGACGCCGTGGTAATTGCCGCTCCGACCGTGAAACATCACCAGGTCGGCATGGCCTGCCTGAAACAAGGTCGGCATGTCCTCATGGAAAAACCGATGTGCGTGACCTGGAACGATGCCAGGGATCTCGTCGAAGCGGCCCGTCGATCCAACACGGTAATGCAAGTCGGGCATGTTGAAGAATTCAACCCCGCGTGGCAGGCCGCGAAGAGCTTGCTCGGCGATATCGGAGTCGACCGACCCGTACTGATCGACGCCGTTCGGACCAGCGGGTACACATTTCGGAGCACGGATATCGGGACCGTCCTGGACATGATGATTCATGACATCGATCTTGTTTTATCCCTCGTTCCATCGCGGGTCACGACCGTCGAAGCGATCGGCATGAACGTCATCGGCGGGCCGCACGAAGACATCGCCGACGTAAGAATTTGTTTCGAAAACGGGTCCGCGGCCAAATTGTTTTCCTCGCGGGTCGAACAGGTTCCGACCAGGGAAATGAAGCTCCGGATGCCCGACATCTCGGTCCGGGTCGATTTCGGGAGTCGTGTTGCTGAGGTTTGTCGACCGAAAAAAGACGTCCTGGACGGGAATTTCGTACCTGGAAAAATTTCCCAGGAACAGGCCGGCGGTTTGGCTCCGGCTTTCATGAAAGAACATTTCGCAACGGAAACGATCGACCATGCCGCGGTGGATGCCCTGGCCTGTGAAATGGACGATTTTGTCCGAGCCATCCGGACGGGCACGCCGCCGCGAGTTTCCGGCGAGCGGGGACTCGCCGCCGTGGCCGTGGCCGAAGCGATTCTCGATTCGATCAAACAAGGCGCTCCCTTGCATTTCGGCCATGTCGGACAACGCCACGTCGCCTGACATCGCAAGGGAAGGCGTGATCGCGGTCATTCGAAAAGGGCCGCGGTTTCTCACGATCGTCCGCTCCACCGAGGTGATCGCTCCGGGAAAAATCTGCTTCCCCGGCGGCGGCATCGAACCCGGCGAAACGGAGCGTGCCGCCGTGATTCGCGAATGCCGGGAGGAACTCGGCGTAGCAGTCGAACCCTTGGAGCGTCTTGATATTTCCGTAACACCGTGGCGGGTCCGTTTGCGATGGTACTCCGCAAAACTCGCCGGAGACGCCGTGCTCATGCCGAACCCTCGGGAAGTCGAGCGGGTTCTCTGGCTGACCGTGGACGAAATGATCGAACATCCCCACTTGCTGGAGAGCAATCTGCCGTTTCTGCAAAAACTCCGCAGCGGGCATGTTGTTGCGAAATAATCGCGCTGATTATTTCGCTTTTTCAAGATCGGCTTTCGCCTTATCATGTTCGCCGATCTTTTCATGGAGTTTAGCGCGTTGCTTAAATAATCTTTTGCCCATGCGTTTGAAAACAATCGGGTCCGTGGTCGTTTGCGCATATCGAATCGCCGTGGTAATATCGTCTATTGCATGATTCATTTCACCCTTGGTTTCAAAATACGAAGCTCGTTCCACCCAATACCAGGCGCCAGTGATGGACTCCGGAGAACCGTCTTGCGACATGCTTCTTCGTATCGCTTCAGTGATGTCTTCGATTGCCGCATCGATGTTTCCAAGACTGCTTTGAACCCGCGACCGCACGGCCCAGGCGTAATGATCCGCCGGATTCAAACGGATCGATTCATTGCAATCCGCAAGGGCCGAACGCAAGATTTCTTCGGTTGCGTTTGTGATGCTGAACCGGGCAATCGCACGTCCCAAATAGGCCCTGTCGCAATCGGGGTTCAAATGAATGGCCGTATCAAAATCCTCAATCGCCTTTTTCGAAACCCGCTCACGCCAGCCGCGTTCAAGATAATGCTCGGGGTTGTTCGGCTCCAACTGAATGAGGGCCGTGTAATCGCCGTTGCGCAGCAGGATCGCTTTCCGGGCAATGGGATTCGGGATCAACGAACCGGTGGCGAAAAGGAGTAAAAAGGCGATGCCATACCCCGCAAAAACCTTGATCCATTTTTTCGGAAAACGACTCGGTTCGGTATTGACGGGATCGCCAGTTTCTTGCGGAACGTACCGAATGATCGCTTCATGCAGGCATTTGTCATACTCCGGTTTTTCCGCGATACCATACGCTATCTCTCCGGGAGACGCAACGAGTCCGAGCACCCATTGGCCGACAAAGCCGACAATAGACATACCAATGTAGAGTAAAAGCGTCATTGCAACAATCTTTCGCGGGCCGCTTACCGCGGATTGCCAAACGACGAAAGCGGAAGTCGTATTGCATTCCAGTATGAGTACTACGGTTAGGACTAGGGTCATATACAAAAAAAGTCCGGCTTTCAGGTAGCAAGTCGTCTTTTTGTTCCGGGTACGTTTGAGAAGGATAAGGGCAATGGCCCAGCCGAGAACAATCATGACAACGCAGATCGCCATTCGGAGCGGATGGTCGTTCCAGTTCAGTAGGGAAACTCCCCAACAAAACAACGAACTGAATGCGATACCGGTCCATATTTGATAACCTTTTTCGGACTTGGTGTTCCAACTGATACCCAATGGATTGTTCACCGATCTTCCCAAGGCGGTTTCAAACGGATCTTCGTTCAAGGGCGGTGTTGCGAGGAATGTTTCGCGTGTGCGGCCCATTTCGAGCAACCATCGTCCGAAGCGGTAAAATCCGTACAATGACCCGCCAATCACGGCCGCGATACCGAGAATCATGAAAATGAAATACCAGGGAGCCGAACCGTCAATCAGCGGTAGGAGCAAAACAACGCCCAGCAGAGTTTCAGCCAATAAGGTGTTGACGATAATTGCATGATAAAACCGGTTCTCGGCGTCCCGGTAGGAACGGGAAACGGATGGCGTTTTCACAATGCCGAGATCGTTTTCAATGATCGTCCGATAGATTCGTCTTTGATTTCTGGTACGCCTCATCGCGAATGGCGATGTGAAAAGTATGACAAGAACCGGAATAAAAAATGCCATCGAATCGCGATAGTACGGCTGTGGTACGATGCTGGAAACGAAAAACAGCAGCGCTACCGATAAAACCATGACTCCTATTATGTACGGAACGAACCAGGCGGCGGTTTGAAAACAGTAATCAAGCCGAAACCGCCTCGCCCGGAGAGTCGGTACGTTCCTGATGTTGAGCCATGCCGATCTGAAAAACGTTGAGAAAAGCCATGTGTAAAAAACGGCCGGCATGAGCATGGTCCAGAATGTCGCCGCACCGAGAGCTTTTCCGCCGGCTGCCGAGCCGGTTCCGATGGCCGTCGCCGTGGTTGTTCCGGTCATCGTCGTAACTGCCGCTTGAGCCGTCGTCGAGAGCATTGATGCTCCAAGGAGCGTCATGACGGTCAACGTGAACG
>JBEBTM010000175.1:0-8525 GCA_040393745.1 Thermogutta terrifontis
CGAACGACCATCGCCATGAAACCGGCCGCCCCGAGCAGGAAAGTCCCCACGACGAGCCCGATGCGATTCTCGGGGGAAAGTTCCCAAACCAGATCCAGCCAACCGCTCAGCAGCAAAAGCAGCAGTGTCGCGCTGAGCGTCCAAATCAGCCCCGCGGCCAGGCCGAGCGTCCACCACCGGCGCGTGACCGGTTGTAATTGTTTTCGCAGAGAAGAGTTCGACATGATATTTTTGTTTTGTGCTGCGAGGTAAAAAACAAGTGGAATGTACATTATTTCGGGTCAAACCAAACCCGAGGCGCGGCGTAACGTCCAGCAGCTTCCCCAAAGGATCATAATTCCGACCAGGACCCACCAGCGATCCCAGAGGGGTGTTTGCATGCTCCGGGTCGGGTGGACGCGGGTTAAATGTTCGTTAAATTGCCGGGATAAATCGTTCCAGTCGTTGCCGATAAATTCCGCGCCGCCGGTGTCCCGGGCGATCAGTTGCATGACGTCCGATTGCGGGGTTACGTCGAGCCGCTCGCGCAAATTGCCGCGAACGTCAAACTCGGCCAAGGCGGTAACATCGTCTTTGCGGTTTCCCGTCACGGCTGCGCGGTAATGTCCTTCAGGCAATCGTCCGAAAATCAGGCGGTACTGTCCCGGTTCTCCGGCGGGGACGGGCGTAATTTGACGCGGCTTTTCCAGGGTTCCCCCTGTAAGTTCGATCGCGGGCAATTCCTCGATCCGATCTTCACGCAGCAACAAAGTTGCGCCGGCCGATTCATCGGGCGAAAAGATCGTCGTATCCGTACGCAAAGCCAGATTTTGTGATGGAAGCAGGCCAACATTGGAAACGAGCCAGCGGACAAGGCTCCTCCACAGGGCCGCATAGATTTCATCCCGGTCCTGGTATGTCGGCGGCAGGAAAGCCCAACGCCACATTCCGGCCCCTTCGACGACCACGACCCGACCGTTGCCCACGGGTTGGTACGTGATCGCGGGGACCGTTTGTCCGTTTTCCTCGGCCGAAGCCAGAACCACGGCCAGCGGCTTGGGCGAGCCGGGCCTACTCACTGTCGCCAGGGACGGCATTTCGGGCAGCGGATCGCTTGAATCACCCACGCCCGACAGCCAGCGCAGCGATTGGCCCGCGGCGGTCATTTGCACCCGAAACCGCGACTCCTGCGACGGCTCCCAGCGCACCGGCAACAGTTGTCCCAGCCGTTCGTTGATCAGCGATGTCGGCGAACCACGAAAGCAGACTAAAGAACCGGTCCCTTCAGCGAGCCATTTTTTCAAACGAATCAAAGCCGCTTCGGAAAGGAAAGTCTCGGCGTCACGTCCCAAAACGACGATCTGATATTGATCGAGCTGTTCGTTTTCGGACAAAAAACGATCCGCTTGTGTTTCAATAGTCCAGTTGTCGGCTTTGGTCACCGGAGAATCGAGATCGGTTCCTGTAACAGAAACGATTCTCCGGCGATGCAACCGGTCTTCGGCAATTCGCACCACGCTGGTCAGTTCGATCGACGGATCGGCGGAAAGGGTTCGGACGAGATATTTCGTATCCCAATACGGTTTCCCCTCCAAAAGCAGGACTCGGACCGGTTCCTCCACGATGCGCAGGAGCAGGGACGCCGAGTTGTTCACCACGGTTTTTTCACCCGGAATCGGTTCGACGGCGATTTCATAACGGTAAAGTCCGCTTTTCGGTTGCGTGACGGTCCAGGATGTTTCAAGCGTGTCATCGGCGGCAATGTCCAGCTCCCGTTCTTCAAGGATTTCACCGTCGAGTTTCAGGACGACCCGGGCCGAGGTCGCCGAACGGCCACGCTGGCGGAGATAAACCGTTACAGGAACATGCTGCGCGGCGAAAGCGATTTCCTGCGACAAGGCGAGTTCTAATTCCAAGTCGTCGACCTCGCTGGTTCCGGTCAAGGTTTGCGTGAAAATCGGCGCTGCCATGGCCCGGGCTTTTGCTAAACTCTCCCGGACCCGGGCCAATGAGCCCGCGTTATGTACGCCATCGCTCAAGAGAAGGGCCAGTTGACCCTGCGGACGTTCGGTTTCCTGCTTCATCGCCTGATCGAGAACCGTCGCGAGATCGGTCGAGGTTCCCGCGGGTTCAGTGGTCGCGAGGCCGTCAACGGTTGCGTTTTTCAATTCCCGGTCGAAGCCGAAAAGTCGGACTTCGTAATTTGTTTCGAAGTACCGGGCAGCGGCTTCGGCTAAATGAACGGCTTCTTCATAACGGGATCGGCCCGTCACGGCATCGCGTGTTTCCATGCTGGCCGATTGATCGACCAGGATTGTCAGCAACGGTTTGCCCGGCGGAGGCGGGATCGGTTCGTTCCAAGTCGGATTGAGCAGCACCGCCAACGGCAGCAACAGAGCCACGGTCATGAGCGTCAGGATTTCCAGGCGTCGCGGCCCGACCAGTCGTTTCCGGCACGACCAGCCGAAACACGCCAAAAACGCCGCCCCGACCAGAAACAGGGGAAACCAAAGGCTTAAAGGGATCAGGGGATCAAACAGGATTCGAGACATTGATACGGCAAAAGTTTAGCCGGGCGTTCAAGACACCCGAATGGGTTCAATCACGAAACGCAATCATTGTTCCAATTTCGGCGACCATACACAGGACGCAGGCCATGACGAGCCAGGTCCAGAAATCATCCCGACGTCGACTGTCGTCGGAAACGTTACGATAATAGGTCGCATGCCCTCCGGCCAACCGGGGAGCCAGGTTTTCCAAGTCGAGCGAATTCAGTTCGCTTTCTTCAGGCGGAATCGCCACGGCCCGGGCCGTGAGGATGTCGTCACCCCGTTTGACGCCGAAAACGCCGGGGTCCGGCGGTCGGTTCCAATGCCAAACGGTACCGGTTTCTTCGTCGAGTAGTTCACCGGGCCGGGATTTCGGCATTTCCGTTTTTGTCAGAAAATCGAATGTTTCCAACGCCGCGGCCGGCCCCGCATCGCCTGGTAATTGCACGAAAAAAGGCTCACCGCAGAAAACCGTTTCATTACCGCGTTTTCCGTCCATTAAACCGTGAATCAGTTCGTCAAGTATCGGCACGAAAGCGCCGGTTTTCGGCAGATTCGATTCGTTCAAATCGGCGTTGAGTACGGCAAGGGCTCCCGCTTCGGAAACCACGGAAACCATCGCCGCGGAGCCGTCACTGTAGACGGCCAAAAGTTCGTCATCGGGCCGGCCTTCCAAGCGGCGAGAATCGAGCCCGCCGGAAAATCGCAGTTGCCCCAAGACACCGCCGAGATGATCTCCGAAAACGTTAAACGGCGGCCGATCCCGTTTCACCGAAGCGAGCGTTAAGTCCCGGCGAGCGCGGCCCACCGGCGGCGGAACGAATTCCACGGGCAGCGAAACGCTCCCGCCGGCCGCGTCAAGCAGCGTTTTCAGGTTCACCGCGTCGACCGATTCCGAGGCAACGTACAGGATCGGCCTACCCCGGCGCAGGTAAGCGGCGAGCATTTTTACGGCGTCTTCGGGGAGCTTGCCCGGATGGTCAAGCAGGATCAAATCGGCGGGGGCCAACGAGGAATTGTCTATCTCGGACGGATCGACCCGGAGCACGCGGGCCGTCTTTTCCGTGCTCGAAATACTTTGGTCCGATTGCCGAAGAGTGAGAGCGCTTTCGAGGAAAAAGCTCGACGAAGGTCGTCGGGTCGCGTTTTGCCGGGTCAACAAAACGTAAGTCGGTTCCGCGGGAATGTGTACGGCAAAGGGTCGAACATTGTCGTCGGGCAGCGAGTCGTCGACGTCGATGAGCCTTGCCTGACCGGATTGCCAGCCGGTTTGCTTCTTCTGGAGTTCCTGCGTGATCGTGGTCGTCGTTTCCGGCAGGCTGTTCGCTTTCAGGTTCCAAAGCGACTCACCGATTTGAAGCTCGACTTCAACCTGCCTTTGGTGGGTCGTTCCGTTGTAGACGTCGATTTCGCATTGCGAAGGACCGCCCGAGGATTCCGAGGAACTGACACGAACATCGAGAATCGCCAGGTTTGGCAACGGCTCGGCTGTGGCAACGGACTCCCACTGGATTTGTGTTCCTTGGGGCAGCGGACTCAAATCGGCCCGCGCCCAACCGGCTCGTTGAAAATCGCTGATGATGACGAGCTCCCGGCGGCGATGATCGTCCGGAGAAACGAGGGCGAGCATTTTTGCAGTGACTTCGACAAATTTCTGCACGTCAACCCGTTGGGGTAAAGCCCGGGCGTCGGCCAGTTCGGTTCGAAGTTGGTCGAAGTTGACCGAAGGGACATCGAAAACGCCTTTGGAATCGGCGGCGACGAAAACCAGGTTCGCTTTCAAGCCGGGCCGGTGCCGAAGAAATTCCGCGGCCCGGGTTCTCGCCCGCTCCATCGCGGCGACGCCTCGATCCGTGGCTGCCATGCTCTGGCTTACGTCGAGAGCGACGACACGGACGGTATCGCCGTCGAGTTGATCGGAAACGAGCGGCCGGGCTCCCCATTGCGGTCGGGCTATGGCAAGGGCAATCAGGAGAATCGCGAGCGTTCGCAGGAGCAGGATGAGCAGATCACGCAACGTGTTGCGGGCTCGGCGCTGATGAATCGCTTCACGGACGAACCGTAGCGTACTGAGCGGCAGACGCACCGGTCGGGGTTTGGTCAGCAGGTGAACCGCAACGGGAAGCGCCGCCGCGAGAACGCCCAGTAAAATGACCCAAGGATGGAGAAATGTCATCATTGATCTCCGTGAATACCATTCACGGTTCGTTGGTTTTCAATGGCCGATTCGTCAGTTGGCCCGATCGACCAGGAATTCGCCCAGAGTGTGCAAGTAAGGAACCGAGGTGGAAACGAGATGGTAGTCACAGCCGCCGGCCAGGGCATACTGCCGAACCGTGGCAAGATGTTGCGCAAATCGGCGGCGGTAATCGGCCCGAATATCCGCGGGCGAACAGTCTAGTCGGCCGTCGCCTTCCATGCCTTCGAACCGAAACGCCGTCCCTTCGGGCAGGGATTCCTCTTCGGGATGCACAAGATGCAGGATGGCGACTTCCCAATTCCTGTGCCGAAACAGTTTTATCGTTGCGAATACGTCGGAAAGATCGTCCATGAGAAAATCGCTCATGAGCAGCAGTACGCCGCGCCGCTTGGATTGCTCGAACAAAGCCCGAAGCCCGACGGCCATGGCGGTCGTGGGACGCACCGCGACTTTTTCGATTTCTTCATGGAGTCGAGCCAGTTGCATGAGGGTGCCTCCCGGCGGCATGGACGTTCGCAGTTTTACGTCCAGTATTGCAAGCCCGACCTGATCCTGTCCGTGAACGATCAGGTAGCTCATGGCCGTGGCAAGGTATTGAGCGTATTCCAGTTTCGATAACGCCGCCGCGCCCCGACCGGTTCCCTTGAATGCCATGGAGCCGCTGGCGTCCAGGGCCAAGGTACAGAGCAGGTTGGTTTCGTCCTGGTAAATTCGGACGAACGACTTACCGGTCCGGGCAAGGACTTTCCAGTCGAGCCGCCTGAGATCTTCGCTGCCGGAATACTGCCGGTAGTCGACAAACTCGCCGGCCCCGCCCTGCTGCCGGGATTGATGTCGTCCGCTATAAGAGCCTTCGATTCGGTGTCGGGTCGAAAACTTCAAATGCGACAAGGCGCCGAGCGTACCGATGTCCAAAAACCGGCTTGTGTGGAGGGTGGTACTCATTTCGTTTTGTCAACCGATGTTTTTATTTTCCGACCATTTCCGTACGCTTCGGGACCTTATGAAAAACAGCGTCTGTCTTTACGTCGCAAAATCACGCGTATTTTTAGACGATGACGCTTCAAACTCAGGTTTCGCTTAATAAGTGTTTCACCACATCGGTTGACGTCACACCGTCGCCCACGGCTCGGTGGTTGACGATGATTCGGTGACGCAAGACCGATTCGGCTACGGCGTTCAAGTCGTCCCGGATGGGGGCCGTTCGGCCCAGCAGCAGAGCCCGGGCTTTTGCAGCCAGCACCAAATTCTGTGATCCGCGCGGGCCGGCTCCCCAGGCGACGTAATCCTTGACGTATTGCGAAGACCGGTCGTTGTCCGGGCGGCTCGACGTGCAAATTTTCACAGCGTCGGCGGCCACGTTGCTCGCTACGGGAACGGCCAAGACCAAATCGCGGAGCTGCAAAAATTCTTCCCGGGTCAGCGACGCCTTCGGCATTTCCGTTGCGCCGGATGTGGTTTTCATGACGATTTCCTGCTCTTGTTCCGGCGTGGGATAACCGATGCGGACTTCCATCATGAACCGATCCAATTGCGCTTCCGGCAACGGATAGGTTCCTTCCTGCTCGATAGGATTCTGCGTTGCGGCCACGAGGAAGGGTTCCTCCAGCGGATATGTCCGACCGCCGACGGTAACGTGCTTTTCGGCCATGGATTCCAAAAGAGCCGACTGCGTTTTCGGGGCGGCCCGGTTAATTTCGTCGGCTAAAACGAGATTCGCGAACACGGGGCCCGGTCGAAAAACCATCTGAGGACCGTCACCGTCCCGGTCCCGACCCAAAAGTTCGTAACCGGTCACGTCGGCGGGCATCAGGTCCGGCGTGAACTGAATTCGCGCGAATTTCCAGTCGAAGGCCGACGCCAATGCCTTGACCATGAGCGTCTTCGCTAAGCCGGGTACGCCGACAAGCAAAGCATGTGAACCGGTCAAGGCGCAAATCAGCAACTTATCGATCACATCGTCCTGGCCGACGACGACGTGATGAAGATTTGTTCGAATCTCCCGAACCCGCTGGGCAAATGTTTCCACCTGCTGTCGGGTCAAATCCGCCGTTTTCGTTGTTTCATTCCGGGTTGTCTCGCTCATTCGGCTCCCTTTCTCCGGCTTGCGGGTCGGCAAGGCGTCGTCAAAAAGATCGTAAAATATTGTTTCTGAAATCAAGTCGTTCATGAAACCGCCAGATACGATCGCAGGAATCCCACGCGGCGGCTTCAGTAGTGTCTTTCAATGTTAGTGGTGCGTACAAGCCGTGTCAATCCTTTTGTGAAGTTTTTCGTGCGACGGTTAAAAAGCGCGCGATTTTGCGGTGATGGAAAAACGGTGGACAGTCATGCCGGCATCGAACAGACCGGGGATTTCCCAGCCGATATTCATGCCGTCGAATAACGTGTCTTCGTATCGGGTGCCTTCCATGAATCCTCGGGCATGGCCGATTTCAAGGGCCTTTTTCACATGGGGCAGGATATCGATCTTGATCCGGCGGCGTTTGCCGACTTCGACTTTGTCCCGGAGCGTATGTTTCGAACCGATGGTGTAGATAAATTGCCCGTTTTGCATGGCAAAATCCCGGGCGGCATAATCGTCCGTAAAATCCTTGCGGTTGTCGAATACGGAGATCCCGAACCAGGTGAAATTCTTGTAACGGTTCGGATTTTCCGTATCCACGCCGCGAAGGTAAAGAAACAACTGAAACTGGGCGGCCTGCGTGTCCGGCGGATTTTTCACGGCGGAGCGAAACTCGGTCAGCTCGAACTCCAGTTCGACGACCAGCGATTCCAGCGTATGGAGCATGGGCGTCTTGAGCGTATCGCCCTGGCTGAGCAGAAGATGAACCCAGGGATTGAAGGTTTCCGCACCGGGCCGGTCCGCATATTCCCGGATGCCGTGAACGGTCATGTTGAAGACGCCCGTTTTCCTGTTGACCGAAAGCGACTTGAAATCGTCATAGATCCTGACGGTGTCGCCTTTGAGTTCCCGGCGGTCCAGCGAGCCTTTGGAATGCCAAGGGGCGACGGTCCAAACCGGCTTGCCTTTCGGTGCGGGATTCCCCTGCGCATCGACGACTCGCACCGGGTCGTCGTGTTTCGGGCCTCGGATCAGGAATCCTTTTTCGAAGCAGTAATCAACGGGCAGGGGCGGCGACTGTGCGTTTACAGTCAACGTCGTAAAACACAGAGCAAAAAAGACAATCGACAGGACTTTCATTTCGGCGGCGGGGCTGGGAGGACGCCCGACGATTGGAGTAAACGGACCCGCGTTCGGGCAACGTTCTCGTTCAGCGTGGATCGGATACGACCGTAGTGCGATTGCGCTTCCTCGTACCGCTTTTCCCGTTCGGCAATGCGGCCGAGCATGTATTCGCAATTTTCACGCCAGAGATTGGCCGCATCGAAACGGATCTTTTCGAAATGATTTCGAGCCGCGGGTAGCGAATCCATTTCGAAGGAAGACAAACCGAGCCAATAGTTGGCCGTGGCGTTGATGAAACGCATTTCATGCTCCGCAAGCGGGTTCATGCGGAATTCCGGGATGCTCTCGCGGAATTCCATGATGTCCCGATCCGAGACGCGGGCATTCTGGTAAAACGAAGCGGCGCTTTCCTGACCCGTGACCCGGCCCTTGAAATAAAGGAGTCGGCCCGTCCAAAGGGGATAAGAATGGGTCTTCGGATGCGGCCTCATGAAAATTTCCAACATCGCCTGGTCCGTCGAAGGGATCGGAATCCATTGCATGAAGGTTTCCGTATGGAACGGGAGCAGTTGTTCGAACTTCGCCTTGTACGGATGACTCCCGAATT
>JBEBTM010000176.1:0-8478 GCA_040393745.1 Thermogutta terrifontis
ACACACAAGTTTTTGCCGGCGCCCGCTGGCACGGTTTAAACCCCCGGTCGTGATCCAAAAAAAACCGGCCAGGTCTCCCGACTCCGTTTTTGCTACGAAAACGACCCCGCCCCGGCGGAGGTTATCCCGGAATCGTTCGGAAATCTCGTCCGGCGTCATATAATCGTAATCGTCACTGCCGGCCATGCAACGGATCAGTTCGGGCACGATCGCGGGATCGGAAACCGTTTCCATACGCAACCGCGTCGGCCCGGGTTCGTTTTCATGCGGCAAGTCGTTCCAGGGCGGCGCAAGAAAGAACCGGCTTTCCCCCCGGGATATCCGACGATTCAAACGCAAAGCCGCCATGACCGAATTGAAAAATTCGGTCCATTCGCCTTGGCGGAGCATCGAATATATGGAGCTGATTTTACGAAACGACATCAGGACTCGCCCTCTTCCCGTTCCGTCCGGCCCCCGTGGATTACGCCGGACGTCGTGAAATCCTTTTTGACCTTGGAAATACAGAAACGATATTTTCCCGATTTCTCTTGGGGAATTTTGTCCATGAACACGCACTGGAACGTCGCCAGGTCGCCGAAACGCCGGCGGACGAGTTCCGTGATGCCGGCCAGACTTTCCTCGCCGAAATCGGGAGCCTTGACGATATTGAACGTAAACCGGTCGATGTCTTCCTGCACGATTTGAAGTTGCGCGACACCCGTGACCATGCAGGCGAAGTTTTCCGTGAGCGAGATCCCCGAAACATATTCGCCCTTGTTCGTGACGACGTAATCGGCCACCCGGCCTTCGATCCGGGAAAACAGGGGCAACGTCCGTCCGCAGGAGCACGGCTTCTCCGACCACGCTGCCGTGTCGCCCACTTCGTAACGAAAAATCGGCATGGCACGGTTGCACAGGTCCGTAATCACGATCCGGCCCGCCTCGTTCTCTGCGCACAAATTCCCTTCGGCGTCGATCAGTTCGACGTGCAGCGCGTCGGTGTTGACATGTAAGCCTTCGTGCTTCTCACATTCGCAGGCGATCAGGGAAACCTCCTCACAGCCGTAGCGGTTCGTGACCCTGCAGCGGAAAACATCTTCGATCAGTTCGCGTTCGAAATCGTGCAGCACCATGCAGGTCGACAGAATTCCATGAGGCCGGATACCGTGATCGGGCCGGCGGTTCTTCAAGTAAGACGCAAAAAGAAAAAGCGAATGTGCATGCCCGAAAAGCAGCGACGGCGGCTTCCGGGTAAGCTCGTCCGCGAAGGTCGCCATGGAATTTTCGTCCATTTTCAGCGTGTCCAGATAGGCGTAATCCCGATCCAGGAGAAGCCGCCGGAGCCGACCTCGCCAGTCGGGCCGGATTTGCGGATTGCCCCAAACGGATGCAATGCGTTCTCCGAGTTTCCAGCCGGTCCATTGGTCGCTTCGGAGTACCGCGCCGCGTTTGAACTGGCAGCAATCCTCGTCGGCGTAAACGTTTACGGCCACACCGGTCGAGCCGGACGTTTTGAAATGCGTGAGCTTCGAGCGGTCCGGATAGTCGGTCGAAATCATCTCATCCAGCCGGGTCCGCAGATCCGTCTTGGTCAGCAGGGGCAGTCGGCGGATGTCGTCAAGCAGCCGGATATCGCCGGGGTCCAGACGGGATTGGTCGAAACGTTCCCGCCAGAAGGGACAGGTCCGATAAGCATGATCGGCAAGGACACGCCCTTTTTCAAGCTGCCGCTGCCGAACGACTTCCGGCGGGTCAAATTGCGTTTTGAGTAATCGCCGGTAATGTTCCAGATACGGACTCCGTTCCCATCGGGCCCAGAGCGGGGCAATGATGTTGCGGGAAAAAGGGGCGAGAAGATCCATGAAAAGCATGTTCCTTTCTGTATCGGCTTCCTGTGTGGTAAGGAATATTATACCCTGAAAGACCGAGGCGGCAAGGAGAAAATGTCAACCTTGCATTTTGAATTGCGAGGTGGTAGAATATCGGGAACGAACGTGCCGGGGCGGCTAAAACGCAAGCGAACGAGTGCTTTATGATACGGACCGAAGATTTGACCAAAAAATACGGCGAACTGTTCGCCGTGAAAGAACTCAAGCTCGACTTGGTGCCCGGCGATCTGTTCGGGTTCATCGGGCCCAATGGGTCCGGAAAAACGACGACGATGAAAATCTTGGCGACGCTGCTCCAGCCGACTTGGGGCGAGGCGTACGTCTGCGATTTATCGATTTATACGAATCCCAAGGAAATCCGCCGGCTCATCGGGTACATGCCCGACTTTTTCGGGGTTTACGACGACATGAAAGTCATTGAATACCTCGAATTCTTCGCCGCGGCGTATCGCATCCGGGGCGAGAAGCGGAAGCAGGTTTGCGACGAAATGCTCGAACTGGTCGATCTGGGATACAAGCGGGAAGCCTTGGCAACGAGCCTGTCACGCGGTATGACGCAGCGGTTGGGTTTGGCCCGGGTTTTGCTGCATGATCCACAGGTTCTCCTGCTCGACGAACCGGCCAGCGGTCTGGACCCGAGAGCCCGAATCGAAATGCGGGAATTGCTCAAACGGCTCGGCGACCGCGGCAAAACGATCATGGTTTCTTCGCATATTTTGCCGGAACTGGCCGATATCTGCAACAAAGTCGGGATCATCGAGCGCGGCGAGCTGCTCGTCAATGCCGATGTTTCCGAAGTCATGCGGAAAGTCCGGGACCATTTGGTCATTCTCATCGACTTGGTCGGCAACCTCGACGAGGCGGCCAAACTGCTCAAACAGCACGACTCCGTGGCCGATGTGAGCATGGAAACCATCGGCAATAAGACCCGGCTGCGTGTGTCGATGGACAAGAAAAAAGGTCTCGACGATTACGCCGATTTGCCCTCCCTGCTGATCGAGCATGGATTCAAGATCCGCTCGTTCAAGGAAGACGAAATCAACCTGGAAACCGCGTTCATGACGCTGACCAAAGGGATCACGGCCTGAGTCGGGACAAGGCCTCTCGGAGCGAAGGCCGAACGACCCGGGTTACTGCCGATTCTTTTGGGCGACTTTTTCCTGGTATTCTTCAAAGGGGATCGCCAAGAAGACGCGGCGGTATTCCCGGGCTTGGTCGACACGTTGCTTATCCCGGTCATCAAGGCGGCGAATGAGTTGGTGCGTGGACCGAACCTTTTCCTCTTTCGCCAGGAATCCCTTGCCTTTTGGAAAATAGCTGAACGCGATGTCATGGGGAAACAGTTTCTTCTCGCGGAGAATCCGGTCCACTTCGAGCCGCACCAGCGGTGTCAGCGAACGGTTGATTCGGTGGTTCAGGTAACAGCTCCAATCGCAATGATCCAGATACCGCCGGGCCACATCGGCGTCCGGCATCGGACTCGTGGAAATGAGGTAATCGAACCACGGCGATTGCAGGGCGAGTTTGCCCGAGGTTTCGTCGAATTCCATCGTGAATTTCGGCCGGGCAACGAAGGCGAAATACGGGATCTCGTGCCTTTGCTTCTGCCGACGTTGTTGATCGGCCTCTTCCCGGCTTCGCTCGGCGGAAAGCTGCGTCTGGATGCGCAGTACGGGATCCAGCAGCACGAAGGTTTTCCGCTCTGCGTCGAAGAACGTGATTTCCCCGCTCTCACCGATGAGGCTCAAAAAATCGTCGCCGTGGAAATAGGTCACACTCTTCACACCGCCCTCCGACCCTGCCGCCTGTCCGGCCACATGAATTTCGTTATCCACGCGAAAATCCTGCCCGAAAACCGGAATGGCGAGCAGGAAAAGCACAAGGAAAAACAAACGCATGGGAAGAATGGGAAATAGTACGGCTTTCATGAACCGGATGCGGAGCGAAGTTTCCGGGTGGCCCGTTTACGGTACAATTACGAGCGGCAATCTGCGATTGCGGTTATCCGTCTTTGCGTTTGATCCACTTTGCCAAGGTTCGGTAGAGTAACACGGGGTCGATCGGCTTGGTAATGTGGTCGTTCATTCCGGCTTCCAGGCTCAGTTCCCGGTCGCCGGTCATGGCATGGGCCGTCATGGCGAGCACGGGCAGGTTCTTGTATTTGGGATTCCGACGCAGTATTTTCGTGGCTTCGAGCCCGTCTATTTCGGGCATCTGGATATCCATGAGAACCAGATCGTAATTTTTTTGTTCGAGCATGTCCAGAGCGGTTTGACCGTTTTCGGCGACATCGACTTGAAATCCCTCCATTTGAAGCAGTTCGGTCGCGACCATCTGGTTGATCCGGTTGTCTTCGGCGAGTAGGATCAAGGCCCCGCGAATTTCTTCGGGGATCACATAGCCCGATGGCGCCGATGTGGTTTCACCGCCTTTGGCCATCATTTTTCTCGCCGTGATCATCTCTTCCTTTTTCCTGGCCGTAATCGCCATGACGACATTGAACAATTCGCTCACGACAACCGGGCGTTCCAGTTTGTGAACCGGCGCGGGCAGATCCAGCTTTTTGATCACCGAGTCAATGCCGGGCAGTTCCGTAAACACAAGAGGAAGTCGCCGGGCTGTTTCGTACTCCTGAAGCCGCTTGAGAGCCGCTTGGAGCGATTCGGTGATTTCGTCGAAATCCAAGAGTACGAAGTCGATTTTCTCCAGACGGTCTTGCTTCAAAAAAGCGTCAAACTGTTCACATGTCGCACACTGCGCGATGATTTTGCACTTGAGTAATTCCAGATAGTGCCGAACGGTCTTCAGGGATTCCGGTCGGTCGCCCAGCAGGAGGACGTCGGTACGGATTTCCAGCAATTCCGGCGGTATTTCACCTTCCAGAGGCAGGCCGAAGCGGGCGGTGAAGGAAAAGGTCGTTCCTCGTCCAAACTCGCTTTCGCACCAGATTTCACCTTTCATCATTTCAACGATGCTCTTTGAAATGGCCAGCCCCAGGCCGGTTCCGCCGTACTTTCGTGTCGTGGACGAATCCGCCTGGGTGAACGGCTTGAAAAGATGCTGTATTTGCCCCGGTTTCATGCCGATTCCCGTGTCGCGGACGGAGATGAGCAACATCGTGGACAATTCGTCCTTTTCCCGGACCCGAATCGATAAACGGATCTCACCTTGTTCGGTAAACTTGATCGCGTTATTGACCAGATTGAGTAAAATCTGCCGAAGCCGAACCGAATCGCCCATCAAGGTCGTCGGAAGGCCGTCTTCCATGTCGACTTCCAGGGCAAGATTCTTTTTTCGCAACGATTCATCGACGACGGATCGCATTTCCTCAATCACTTCCAACAGGGCGAAGTCGCGATACTCCATGACCATTTTGCCCGCCTCGATTTTCGAAAAATCAAGGATATCGTTGATGATACGCAACAGAATCCGGGCCGATTGTTGAACGCTTTCGATATATTCCTTTTGTTTCGACCCCAACTCGGTTTTCAATACCAGGTGAGTCATGCCGAGAATGGCGTTCATGGGCGTCCGAATTTCGTGGCTCATATTCGCCAGGAAATCGCTTTTGGCCCGCGCGGACGCTTCGGCGGCGTCCCTTGCCAAACGCAGGTCGGCCTCGGCTCGTCGGATGTCGGTCACGTCCACGAGCCAGACCATTGAAGCATGCTCGTCGTCCAAATCGACGGGAAAAATGTTGGCGAGCATTTCCTTGACCGAACCGTCATGGGATGAACGCAAGGAGACGGGACTCCAATTGATCCGGCCCTGTTCTTCAAAATTCTCCCGCAATTGAATGCCTTGGTCCGGATCCGCGAAAAATTTTTCCAGTATATCGCCCGTTTGAACGCCGAGCAGGTTGGTCATGAACGGCGAGGAAAACCGAACGTGGCCTCCAACCATGAACGCAAAGCAGACCGGACTTGAATTGAGAATCTCAAGCAGGAGCAGGCGTTCCTTTTCCAGCTCGCTTTGGGTCTGCTTCAGTTCCCGCAGATCCCGGGTATAGCCGACGACGATGTCACGTTCGCCCCGCCGAACCCGGACGAGTGTGATTTCCGAAGGGATCGGCGTGCCGTCGAGCATTTGGTGCATCCATTCGAAGCGAGTCCGTCCGGTTTGGAAGGCGATCCGGATTTTCTCATAGGCCATCTCTTGGGAGGATCGGCCGTTTGGCTGGCGTTTTGGCGAGAGTTGGTCAAATTTTTCGAGGTATTCGTTTTTATCCTTCAGGTGGAAGAGATTCACGGCCTCCTGGTTACAGTCGACGTTTTGCAGGTTTTCGTCCCAGAAGTTGCAGCACAGGGGCGTGGCGTCGAGCATGATCCGGGTCCGCTCTTCCGCTTCCCGGCGTTCTTCCTGGGAAAGATTCAGCGAACGTAAATCCCGCAAGCAAGCCAAAAGGAGCTTTTTCCGACTTCCCGGCAGCAGTGTCAGGATGATTTCGCAAGGAATCGTCTTACCGTCACTGGTTTGATGCTCCCACTGGAAAACATTACGGCCCGATTTGACGGCGTTTGCGACTTGTTCGGGTATCAGGTCGCTAGAACGCCGTCCGCAGGGCTGGAATTCCGGCGAAAGATCGAGAAAATGACGGCAAAACGCCACTTTATCCTCGACGCGAAAGAGCTGGAGGGCGGCATCGTTGCAGTCGATCAACTCACCGTTGGCGTTCCAGATCGTGTAAGCGGTGAGAATATTGTCCAATAGCTCCCGGATATCCGGGTCGATAGAGGATTCACGAACCGCATTAAACGTAGCGGAAGACGGCTCCGGATGGGCCGAGGAGGCATCATTGAGACGAAACAGCTTTTTGAAAAAGCTCACGGCGAAATCAGGGGGCGGAGTAAAGGCAGGAAGACAAGTACAGCGGGGTCGTTTAAGGGAGATCCAGGCGCATTATACCACTTTCAGAGCCGGACGAAAGAGAGCCCGTAAGATTTCCGGCCTCACGGATCCCTCATTCGCCGGGTTGTTTTCATGCGAAAAATCGGTAGAATAAGGGCGTAATGAGGATGGAAATACTCCACAAAACAACAGGCACTCCCATGAAACGAAAAATCCTGGTCACCAGCGCTTTGCCTTATGCCAATGGTCATATCCACATCGGGCATTTGGTCGAATATATCCAAACCGACATTTGGGTCCGCTTCCAAAAGATGCGTCAGAAATCCCGCGGGGGCGACTGCATTTACATCTGCGCCGACGACACCCACGGTACGACCATGATGCTCCGGGCCCGGGCCGAGGGCGTTAAAGAAGAGGACATCATCGACAAGATGAACGCGGCCCACCTCAAGGATTTCACCGGCTTCGGCATCGAATTCGATTACTACGGCAGCACGCACACTCCCGAAAACCGGGCTCTCTGCGACGAAATCTGGGCTGCCATCCGAAAAGCCGGTATGGTCGACGAGCGGGAGATCGAGCAGCTTTACGATGTGGAAGCCAAGACGTTCCTGGCCGACCGTTTTGTCAAGGGAACGTGCCCCAAATGCGGCAAACCCGACCAATACGGCGACAATTGCGAATCCTGCGGAGCCCATTACGAACCCACCGAACTGGCCGACCCGATCAGTACGATCACGGGCACGAAGCCGGAAATTCGGAAATCGAAACATCTTTTCGTCGACATTGAAAAACAGCATGATTTTCTGGATGAGTGGGTCAACTCCGGCGCCTTGCAGCCTGAAATGGCCAATTACCTCGCGGGCCAGTTTCTGAGCGACAAACTGTTTCCTTGGGACATTTCCCGGCCGGAACCCTATTTCGGTTTTGAAATCCCCGATGCGCCCGGCAATTACTGGTACGTCTGGTTCGACGCCCCCACGGGTTACATGGGCTCGACCATGCAGTGGTGCAAACTCAAGGGCCACGATTTCGACGATTGGTGGCGGAATCCCAAGACGGAAATCTACCATTTCATCGGTAAGGACATCACCTACTTCCACACGCTTTTCTGGCCCACGATGCTCAAAGTCGCCGGATTCACGCTGCCCAAGCGGGTGCAGATTCACGGCTTTTTGACCGTCAACGGCGAAAAAATGGCCAAGCGGCGCGGCACGTTTATTTTGGCATCGACGTATCTTCGGCATTTGGATCCGTCGTACCTGCGGTATTTTTACGCCTCGAAACTTTCCAGTCGGGTCGACGACATCGACTTGAATTTCGAGGAACTCGAAGCCAAGGTCAACGCGGATCTGGTGGGCAACGTGGTCAATCTGGCGTCCCGGACGGCGAAATTCGCGGCCCATACGGGCCTGTCGGAATATTATCCCGACGATGGCGGACTGTTCAAGCAGGCCGCGCAGGCCGGCGAGGAAATCGCCGAAGCGTACGAAAACGGCGATTTCGGCAAGGCGATGAAGCTGATCATGGAATGCGGCTATCGGGCCAATAAATTCATCGAAGACGCGGCCCCCTGGACGATCAAGCTCGATCCGACCCGGACGAACGATCTGCGGGACATTTGCACGATCGGCCTGAACCTGTTCCGACAGATGGTCGTGTACCTGGCCCCCGTGCTGCCGAAGCTGAAAACGCAGGTCGAAGAATTGCTCGACTGCGCGCTCGATTCCTGGGATGCCGCGCAGGAGCTGTTGTTCCT
>JBEBTM010000177.1:0-8478 GCA_040393745.1 Thermogutta terrifontis
GATCGAAATCTCGAACATATGCCGGCGCAATTGCCTGTATTGTGGTATTCGGGCCGGAAACACGAAGCCGGAGCGGTATCGGCTTTCCATACCCGAACTGCTGGACACGGCGAAACTTGCCAAGAATCTCGGGTACGGTACCGTGGTCATCCAAGCCGGCGAAGACTTGGGCGTCCGGGCCGAAGTGATTGCCGAAGCCGTTGCACGGATCAAATTCGAGTTGGGTTTGGCAGTGACGTTGAGCTTGGGCGAACGCAGTGACGAAGTGTATCGGCTCTGGTTTCAGGCGGGGGCCGACCGTTATCTATTGCGTTTCGAAACGTCGAACCGGAATCTTTTTGAAGCGATCCACCCACCCGCCCCGGGAGAGCCGGCGGGGAACCGCCTGGAATTACTGAAACGTTTGCGGTGTATCGGCTACGAAATCGGCAGCGGTGTCATGGCGGGAATTCCGGGACAAACTTGGGATGATCTGGCTAGGGATATCACAATGTTCGTCGAACAGGATCTTGACATGATCGGTTGCGGTCCGTTTTTGCCGCACCCGCAAACCCCATTGGGTCGGATTTTCGAAACGGACCGTACAACAGGCTTATACAAACCGGGGCCGCTGACAAACGAACAAAGACGGTTTTTTGAGGAGCATGGTATCCCCGTGCCTGATCCGATGGACCAAGTGTACGTGGACGAATATTTGCCGTTCAAGGTGATTGCCTTGGCCCGATTGGTGTGCCCGATGGCAAACATTCCGTCAACCACGGCGATTGCGACGATCGACCCGAAGCAGGGCCGGCTGTTGGGGCTTTCACGGGGCGCGAACGTGGTCATGCCGAACTTAACGCCCACGAAATACCGGAAGATGTATGAAATTTATCCGAACAAGGCCGCGAGTTTTGAAAGCCCCGAGGAAACTCACGCCACGGCCGTTCGGCAAATCACCGAACTGGGTCGAACCGTGGGACAGGGGCCCGGCAGGTCGCCGAAGTTTTCGCAACGAACCGTTTAGCCGAACGGATCGGCGGGCTGTACGTGAAAACGTTGAATACGTCGCAATCTCTGACCTGCCCAAAAAGGATTCGCCATGAAATTCCTGCGAAAAATCATTGTCAAGCTGAAGCGATTTCAACGAAACCGTTGGAATACCTTGTCAGGCGGCGTGGATCTTGGCCGCCACCCCTCCTGGTTTTTCCGCAATGCCATTCGTCTGGATTATTCAACCGCGGTTCGGGCGACGAGAATCAGCGCTCAAAAATATACCGCCGTAGCGCGTCATTGGTTCATTGATGCGTATTTCCTGTGTGAACGTTGCGAGAATGTTTTCTGCTGGACGGCCCGGGAACAGCGGACCTGGTTCGAAGAGTATCGGCTTCAAGTCGATTCGGTGCCCCATCTCTGCCGAACGTGCAGGAAAATCCTGCGTGATCGGTTATCGCTGAGAAAGCGGTATGATGCGGAAATCGAGCAATGCCTGGACCGCGAAACCTCGGCCGAGTCAAAGCGGGAAATGATTGAAACGATTGATCAGCTCGAAGTCCTGTCCGATCACGAGCTCCCTGGAAACATTCGGCTCAACCGCCGACGTTTGCGCAATCAACTGAGCGAAGATCGGACCATATAAACCTGAAAACCCTTGAATCTCAAACCCTCAAACCCTGAAAACCCCGACCATGACCAGTTTAGCCCTTGCCGATATGTCGAAATTGAGTGAAAGCGGCGTCGATTTCGTCGATGAAGCCGCCTTTGAAAAACTATTGAAACAAAAATCCGAGCCCGGCCGGGTCCGCGAGATCATCGCCAAGTCGAAAGACAAGCAAGCCCTGACGGTCGAAGAAACCGCGGTGCTGCTCAATGCCGATGCCCCCGAACTGGTCGAGGAAATCTTCGAGACGGCCCGGCAACTGAAAAAAGACGTTTACGGAAATCGCATCGTGCTGTTCGCCCCGCTTTATGTCGGAAATTATTGCATGAACGATTGCGTTTATTGCGGATTTCGCCGGAGCAACACCGAATCCGTCCGCAGGACGCTCTCCACCGACGAATTGCACGCCCAGATCGACAAGATGCTTGAAATGGGACACAAGCGTCTCATTGCCGTTTTCGGTGAGCACCGGAATTACGGTCCCGGCTATATTGCCGATTGTGTCCGGGAAATCTATTCCGTCCGTCGCGGTAAGGACGCCATTCGCCGGGTCAATATCAACGCGGCCCCGCTTTCCCATGAGGGTTTTCGCATCGTCAAAGAGGCGGGCATCGGAACCTACCAGGTTTTCCAGGAAACCTACCACCATTCGACGTATGCCAGGATGCATCCCGAAGGAACCCGGAAGGCGAATTTCCTCTGGCGGCTCGACTCTCCCGCGAGGGCCATCGAATCCGGCTGCGACGACGTGGGACTCGGCGCGCTGTTCGGTTTGGCGAACTGGAAATTCGAAACGTTAAGTCTCGTGGCCCACGCGGTGCATTTGATGAAACACTACAAAATCGGGCCGCACACGATCAGTTTTCCCCGGATCCGGCCGGCCAGCGGCGTGACCATCGAGGAAGTGGCGAAGAATGACGTGCAGGACAATGATTTCCTCCGGCTCATCGCGATTCTCCGTCTTTCCGTTCCCTACACGGGGCTTATCGTTACGGCAAGGGAACCGGCGGAACTCCGCAAGGTCGCCCTCGGGTTCGGCGTGTCGCAGATCGACGCCGGAAGCCGCATTGAAATCGGCGGTTACGTCGAAGCCGGCGATGCTCAGACACAGGCCCTGGAGAAGGAACAATTCGAGCTGGGCGATGTCCGGCCTTTGGATGAAGTCATCCGGCAACTGCTCGTCGACGGCTATGTCCCGAGTTTTTGTACGGCATGCTACCGACTGGGCCGGACCGGTGAAATCTTCATGGAATACGCCATTCCCGGCTTCATTCAGAAAATGTGCACCCCCAACGCCCTGACCACGCTCCAGGAATACCTGGTCGATCACGCTTCCCCGGAAACGCGCGAGGTGGGTCGAAAAGTGCTCGCCGAGGAAGTTGCCAAGCTGCCCGAGGGAGACCGGAAAGACGAGATCGTCCACCGATTGAACCGTATTGCCAAAAGCGACGAACGGGATTTGTATTTTTAACGGTCCCGCTATTCCGCAAATTCCTTGCCGTCGTCCGGTCGTTCAAACTGCCTCCATTGGCAAGCGATCCATGAACCGATACCGGCGATGGTCAGGACGATCAGCCAGATAACGGCCAGGGTGAGTTGCTTGCCAATAAACCCCGTGTCGTTGAACGGAACCGGATTCGGCAGGAACCAGAGGTTTTCTAATTCATAGATGATGCTTCTTCCCGCATGGAGGCCCATGAATTCAACGAGGAAGATCAGCACGAAAAAGCCGAATGCGAGGCTCGCAAAAACGGCGAAGATCGGCACCCAGTTCCATTGCCGGGAATAGTAGCGGTACAGCACGCGGTTGTAGAGCAGGAGCACCGTGGCGCAGTAGTCGAAAAAAAGCAATCCGGCGGACAAGGCATTGAGGTTCATCCTGAAACAGTAGTCTCGCGAACTGCCGATCATCCCGGTGGAGCCGATGTACGCCAATTCGAAGATGAACGTCAAGAGGCAAAAGACCACCGCATTGGCCGCCCCGGTGTAAAACGGGAACGTGAAAAGCCGGCCGGCCAACGAACGGGGAATCGTCCGGAGGATGCGCGGCGACCAGGAGTCCCGCTCGCAAATGAAGATCAGGAACATGTACGGAAACAGGAAACAAAGGAACGCGTGGCCCGAGTCGATGATTTGAACAAAATATTGCACGGAATGCCCCGCGCTGCCGCAATAAACCGTTCCGATCCAAAGGACGGTGAGAAAACCCAGATGGAAAACCGCGAGCAGAATACGGACCGGTACCATGCGATTGGCCGAGACGGGAGAAAACTGGACCAGCGACAGCGTACCGGCGGTGAACATGAAACTGAAAAACAAGACGGTCAGGACAATCGCCAAACCGGAATCGTTGCGGTTGACGATTTCAATCCCGAGAGCATTGGCAAAGAAAAGACCGAAGATGGAGAGTAAAAACTGGCAAAATCCCCAAGGAAGAGCGAACAAAACAAGACGCAAAATCGTGGTCACGCCGGCGCAAAACATGACGGTGATGAAGTATTGAAGCTGCGTCAGGCAAAAGTAGGTCAGGATCGTCCATAAAATGACCCGCAAATCGACGCCGCGCATGAGAAAGGTGACCGTGAGAAAAGGCAACGTCATGGTCAGGAACAGGAAGCTCATGACGAAGCCGAACTGCAGTTTTCCTGCCACGAGCCGACAAGGGGAAAGAGGCGAGAAAAAAATCGGATGCTCCTGGAGACGGTCCCCGGCCGTGTGCGTCGCCGCGAAAACGACCATTGCGACCGTTGTGAAAGTGTAATAGAACGTCAACAGAAACAGGGCGGTCGCTGTTGCGATATTCGATGAATATTGAAAATTGAACCAGCTCGAAAAAGGAAGCGACGTCAGTGAGCCGGCACCGGTCGCTTGGGCCGCCAAAGCCGTAAAGAGGAACATCGTCATCGCGGCCAGATAGAGAAGCATCAGGGTCGTGATGACGCGATTGCGGACCAGTTGCCGCAAGTGATAAAGAAGAACGGGATTGGCGTTCGGCATGGGTCAATTCGTTTGCAAGAAACATAAAAAGCCGAGGTAAATCGCGTAGCATGCCAGCAGGAAAAGGCCCTCGCCGCGAGTGACCCGGTGGCCTGTGATGCAAATGACGCTGCAAAATACGGCCGTGAGGATCATGACCGGCATGTCGAGCCACAGTGACGGGGCCGATACGTTCACGGCTCGCGACGGCGTGGCAAAGGAAAAGAGCGCGCATGGCCCCAGAACACCGAGTATGTTGAAAATATTGCTCCCGACGACGTTGCCCACGGCGATGTCCGACTTTCCCTGGACGGCGGCCAGGACGCTGACGACCAGCTCCGGAAGCGACGTTCCAACGGCCACGATGGTCAAACCGATGACCAATTCGCTCACGCCGAGTTTCTGTGCCACTTTCACGGCTCCTTGGACCATCATGTCGGAGCCGACGACCAGAAGTCCGATGCCGATGAGCAAAAGGACGATTCCCGAAAGACTTCCGCCTATGGTCGGCGTTTCCTCTTCGATCTCTTTGACGTATTCCTCGTTCCTCGATTTTTTCGCCCGAACTTCATGGACCGTCCAGCCGACGTAGGCGAACAGCAACGCGACGAAAACGCCGCCATGCCAAGGCAGGATTTTTCCCTCCAAAGTCCGACGGAACAGGTTCGAAACCGGTTCTACCGCTCCCGTAACGGCAAAAACGTACAGCAAAACCGAGAGCCCGATCATCAGGGGAATTTCCCGGCGAATCAGGGAAGCGGAAACGAGAATCGGCCGCAACAGGGCCGAGAAACCGAGGATCAGACAGATGTTGCAGATATTGCTTCCGACGACGTTTCCGACGGCGATGTCGGCGTTTCCTTTGAATGTGGCTGAAAGTGAAACGGCGAATTCCGGGGCGCTCGTGCAGAACGCCACGACGGTCAGGCCGACGATCAGCGGCGGGATTTTCATTGCCGCGGCCAACCGTGTCGCCCCCCGGACCAGCGACTCGCCGCCGCCGACCAAGATAGCCATTCCGATGAGAATCAAGAGGATCGGGCCGAACATTCCGAGATTCAGGAGAGCTTCGTACATTTTGATCGAACCCACTTACTGAAGGGTTTTATTGAGTCGCTCCGTCAATTCTTCCACAATATCGAGATGCTCCGTCGCAACGTCCCGCGTTTGAGAAGGATCGACGCTTAGATCGTATAGTTCGGCAAGTTTCAGCGGTTTTTGTTCTTTCGCTTGAGGCGAAGGCGGTGGTACGAGAAACCAACGCTCCGTTCTGAACGACAATCTCCGCGACGATTCCAGAACGAGTTCGGTGCGTCCTTTCGCGGACTTTCCCAAGAGTGCGTCCAGAACATTCTGACTGTCGGTATTTTTCGGTACATCCTGCCCGAGCATTTGCGCGAAGGAAGCCAGAAAATCGATTTGACAAACAACCGCATCGCTGACTTTCGGCTCGACGGTCCCCTTCCATTGTACGATGAAAGGAACGTGCATTCCGCCGTCGTAGCGCGAATATTTGCCGCCTCGAAGTAGGCCGCTCGGTTTGTGTCCCGCCTTATCATTCAGTTCGACGGCCCGGTCATTGTAACCGTCGTTCAAAACCATGCCGTTGTCACTCGTGAAAACGATGATCGTGTTTTCCTCCTGGCGGAGTTCGCGAAGCAATTTCAGGAGTTCACCAACCTGCCAATCGGCTTCCATCATCACATCCCCCCGAGGTCCGAGAGGTGAAGTCCCCGCAAACCGCGAGTGAGGAACCCGTGGAACATGGGGTTGATGAAGGCCGTAATACAGAAAGAACGGCTCCTTATCATCGACGGCCTGTCGCACATAGCCCATCGCCTTTTCGGAAAAGGTTTCCGCCATGGTTTCTTCAACCCAGTAGGCGGACTTCCCTCCCTTTTGAAAACCGATCCGGCCGATACCGTTTACGATACTATTATCATGGCCGTTATTCGCCGTCATTTTCGTCAGTAACTCCGGATGATCCCGACCGGTTGGCTCGCCATCAAAATTGCTTTTATAGCTCACCAAAAGGGGATCTTCCGGATCAAGACCGACGACATGCTGATCTTCGACAAACACCGTAGGCGTTCTGTCGTTCGTTGCCGCCATGATAAAAGAGCGGTCGAAACCGACATCGATCGGTCCGGGCCTGATCTCCCTGTTCCAATCCTGGTTTCCATCCGACAGTCCCACATGCCATTTCCCGACAGCGTAGGTTCGGTACCCCGCATTGCGGAATATTTGCGGCAGCGTGAGCGAATGGGGCTGGATGATGAGCGGAGCATTGCCGGGCAGGATACTCGCGCGAGGATTTCGGATCGGATAAATCCCGCTGAGGAGGGCATAGCGACTCGGGGTACAGGTCGCACTCGTGGCATACCCTTGGGTAAACCGGATCCCCGCTTGAGCAAGCGAATCAATATTCGGCGTTTGATGAACGCTCGCACCATAACAACTCGTATCGGCAAAACCGAGATCGTCCGCTAGGATGATAATGACGTTCGGTCGTTTTCCCTGTTCGTGAGAATCGGCAAAGGTGTTTCCGCAGACGCTCAGAAAAACGAAACAACACAAAGAAAGCGAAACAAATCGATCGTTTCTAGAAAAACCATGTGTCTGCGTCATCGATTCTCGTTGTTGCTGCTCACGGTCCTTCGACCGTGATATTGAATACCAAGAACATTTTGCGACTTTATTCAGACGCTTGGTTCTCGGGATAGGAAGCCTGGTATTTAAAGCGGTCATTTTTTCGGATTCCGATTCACCGACCGCCTATCTCGTTAAAAAACATGACCGGAAGTATTCGTGGCCCCGGCAACGTAGCACCATAGGATCAAGATCGTCTCCTACGAATTCTATCACGCTGATGCCGGGACTATAAGCCCCGGACGGCTTATTTTTTCGGGCATCACACGATCGTCCTGCGCTGTGCAAACCTTGGAGGCCGGCTTCCGACTTAACCTCCCACAAAGAACGTGTCCGGCGATGGTAGAGTTGAGTGACTCTTTTTAAAGGACAAGAATGCTCAAAGGAAGCCCGTTTGGACTTCCTTTTGAGTAATTGACCTCGGATTGAAGGCAGAGTATCAATAGCCTCCGGTGCTGAAGCCTCCCGAAACATGACCGTTTACATAGGGCTGGCTTGGCGCTGCAGGAGCCGTCATGGGAGTTCCGGTCGGAGCCGCATAAGGCCCGGCAGGAGCGGCGGTCATCGGGGCACCGACCGGGTTGGCATAGCCGTTCTGGTCGTAAGCTGCCGGTGTCGCAGTCGGGACAGCGTAGGGCGAGCCATAGACTGCACTTGGTGTCGCCGCCGGGGGGGCAACGTAAGTCCCCGGAGCGGCCGTAGTCGGCACGGTGTAGGCACCCGGCGTAGCCGTCGGTGCGGGATAACCGTCCTGGGTCGTGCCCATGGGGTAGCCCTGATTGGTCATGCCGGGATAGGAATTTTGGCCCTGCGAGTTGAGGGGTGAGTACATCTGCGTCGCAGGATCAACAGTCCCTTGAGGCGGTTGATAGTACGGCTGTGGCATGGCCGGATCGGAATACCCGCCGCCATAAGGGGCATGCGAGTTCGTTCGCTGGTAGTCCATGGGAAGCGTGCCGTTGTACGGACCGGTCGGCGTGGTCGTTGCCGGTGATTCGGCCCGGGCGACCTGGGTGTTGCCCTGCGTCAAGTTCTGTTCATATTGTGGGACGATGACTCTTTGTCCGCCGCCGACGTAACCGCCCGAAGGCTCCTGAACATGCGGTGAGGCAATGGTATGCGGCTGCGGATTGGTTCCGGCGAAACCGTCCTGCTCATACGGGGGAATCGTTTCTTCCGCGGGCTTGAACCCCCAGGCGTAAGAAGACGGATTG
>JBEBTM010000178.1:0-8461 GCA_040393745.1 Thermogutta terrifontis
TTGCCATCGGTCTTGGCAAGCATGATGACATAATCCGAAACAGGCCCCCGGGCATCCGAACTGCCGCCGGCTTTCATGGTCAGCGAACCGCTCCCCGAAGGACAGCGATAAGAGGAAACGCCGCCGAATCCCGCCTTATCCTCGACACTGAGCGAATCGAACCAACCACTATTGGGGAGAACGATATCGGCATTGGTGTAACCGGAAAACCACATGCGAAACAGGGTATCCGAAACCATCTTGTCGTAGAGTCCCTGTTTTTCAAGGTAAGGATAAAGAATGGCAAAAATGGTCGGCCTTTCCGCGAAAATGCATGCCGGTGGAACTCCGTTCCTGGTATCATGAAAATTGTGAACCGCCAAACCGATTTGCTTGAGATGATTACTGCACTGCATTCTTCTGGCCGCTTCCCGGGCCGCCTGAACGGCCGGCAAAAGCAAGGCGATCAGAACGCCGATAATGGCAATGACGACAAGGAGTTCGACAAGCGTAAATCCGAGACTTCGTCCTTCCGGCCGATCTCCGCTTCCTTTTTCTGTAATGGGCTGATTTTTCATGTTTTTTTTCGGATCAATGGATAAAAGATGTCAAAATACGAAAAAACGAACGTACTACAATATCTTAGAGGTTCACTTGACGAAAATTGAACCCCAAAAAATATATTTTACGAATTATTTCGAAAAGCTTGATTTATATCGGGAAAACGCAATAATATCACGGTGAGGCTTGAAGGGTTGAGAAATCCGGTGAGCCTGTCAACTCGATTCAACCCTTCATCTACTCAATCGGAAGCGATCCGGCCCGTCTGGTCGAATCGGTTCCGGTTCTTGGAGAGATTTTATGGAACATCCTCCGGAACAGCCCTCCCGTCGAGACTTCCTGCAGCAAAGCGTTGCCGGAACCACCGCGACAGCGGCCGCCTTGGCTTTGCTTCTGGGGCCGGGCTCTCGCGCGTTTGCCCAGCAAACGATTTCCAGTCCCCCAACCAATGAAAGGAAAAACACTATGTCCAAAATCAAGGGTACCCAAACGGAAAAGAACCTTTTAAAAGCCTTTGCCGGGGAATCTCAGGCACGCAATCGATACACGTTTTTCGCGGCGAAAGCCTCGGAAGAAGGTTACGAACATATCGCCCATATTTTCCGGGAAACGGCGGAGCAGGAAGTCATCCATGCACTCCAGTTCTTCCGTTACCTCGAAGCCGGCGGACCGTTGGAAATCACGGCAAGCTACCCGGCCGGTGTGATTTCCACCACGGAAAAGAATCTTGAAGAAGCCGCGGCGGGTGAATACGAAGAATGGCACGACCTGTACCCCGAATTTGCCAAAATCGCCAAGGACGAAGGATTCGTCGAAGTTTCCAAGACTTTCAATGCGATTTGCATTTCGGAAAAACAGCATGAACGCCGTTACCGTGGATTCTTGGAGCACGTCAAGGCGGGCGATTTGTTCACCCGTGAGGGCGTGACTTGGCGGTGCCGGTTTTGCGGTTTCATCAGCAAAGGCGAAAGTGCCCCGGCCGTGTGCCCCGCGTGCAAAGCCACACAATCCTGGTTCGAAATCCTGGCCGAAAACTGGTAATGGAAAGGTTCAAAATCGTGATTTCGCACAAAACCGGCCCGATTGCCTGGCGGGCCGGTTCTTTCTTGTTTTTTCATCATGAAGGCCACAATGATGAACGACTGCTTTCGTTGAATGCAAGTGTCATCATGACGGTCTCGAAATCCTAGTGTCAATTTCTCGTCTCAAGAGGTGCGGTGCGCCGTTTGAACATACCGGCGATTAAGACGTAAAACAGCGGGACGAAGAACACCGCCAAAAAAGTCGCCGCCAACGTGCCGCCGACCACGCTTGTTCCCAAGGAATGCTGGCTCACGCTACTGGCGCCATGGGCGAGGGTCAACGGGAGAACTCCAAGAACGAACGCCATCGACGTCATGATGATCGGTCGCAGCCGCAACCTTGCCGCTTCGATGGCCGCTTCAATCAGTGGTTTGCCTTCGTGTTCGTGCATGCTCTTTGCAAATTCGACGATCAGGATGGCGTTCTTCGACGAGAGCCCCATGACCGTCAACATGCCGACCTGAAAATAAACGTCGTTCGACAATCCACGAAACAGGGTCGCTGAAATCGCCCCCAAAACGCCGAACGGGACCACGAGTAAGACCGCCATCGGAACCGACCAGCTTTCGTACAACGCCGCCAAGCATAAAAAAACGATCAACAGCGAAATGGCGTATAAAAACAAAGCCTGGCTGCCGGCCTCGCGTTCTTCGAACGAAAGCCCTGTAAAGCTCAGGCCAACGCCCGGCGGCAATTGTTCGGCCAGTTCCTCGATCTTTTTCATCGCATCGCCGCTACTCACGCCGTTGCCGGTCATCCCTTGGAATTCGATACCGTCCAGGCCATTGTATCGGGCCAGTTTCGGCGAGCCGGTAACCCATTGCCCGGATGAAAAGGCCGAAAAAGGAACCATATTGCCGTAAGCGTTCCTGACATGCCATTTATCCAGGTCATGCGTCGATAATCTCGATTTCGCTTCTCCTTGTACGTAAACCTTTTTGACACGCCCCCGGTCGACAAAATCGTTGACGTACGCCGATCCCCATGCGATCGACATGGTTCCGTTAACATCGGAAAGGTCGGTCGCCAAGGTTCTCGCCTTTTCCTCGTCAATGGTAATGCGATACTGCGGTTCGTCGGGCAGCGTACTCGGCCAGATCGCGGCGAACAGTCCGCTTTGGTAGGCCGATTTGAGCAATTGATTTTGCGCTTCCAACATTTTCTCATGCCCAATGCCGGCTTCGTCCTGGAGAAAGAAATTGATTCCGGCCACGCTGCCGAGTTCGGGGATGGACGGCGGAATGATCGGAGTGATCGTCGCTCCCTTAATATTCTCGAATTCCACGGCGGCACGTTCGGAAACACTGAATACGTCCATGCCCGCATCCCGGCGCCGGTCGAACGGTTTCATCGACATAAAGATCATTCCGGAATTCTGGCTTACTCCGGAAAAACTGAATCCGTTCACGGTCATGATCGATTCGATCGTATCGGATTCCTCTTGTTGGAAATATCGAACGATTTCTTCGAGAATTTCTCCCGTCCGTTCCATGCTCGCGTTCGACGGCAATTCGACAAGAACGTATAGTTCACCCTGGTCTTCCACGGGCAAAAACTCGGACGGCATTTTCGGGTACAAAATAACGACGAGAACGGCCAACACGGCGAAGACGACCATGAAGCGGATCCGGCGACGCAGGATGTACCCGACGCCGTCGGCGTAGCGTCGGGTACCGAATGAAAACAGGCCGTTGAACCACCGAAAGAAAAACAGGACACGTCGATGCTCCGAAGCCGGCCGAAGCATGGTTACACACAGCGCCGGCGTGAACACCAGGGCGATCAAAACGGAAAGCGTCATCGCGGCAATAATCGCGACGGAAAACTGGCGGTAAATCACGCCCGTGGAGCCGCCGAAGAAGGCCATCGGGAAGAAAACCGCGCTGATGACCAGCCCGATGCCGACTAAGGCTCCCTGGATCTGTCTCATCGATTTTTTCGTCGCTTCTTTCGGCGAAAGACCTTCCTCCTCCATGAGACGTTCGACGTTTTCGACCACGACGATGGCGTCGTCGACAAGCAGCCCGATGGCCAGCACCATGGCGAACATCGTAATGACATTGACGCTGAAACCGAAGACGTAAAGCACGGCAAAGGTTCCGAGCAGAACCACGGGAACGGCCAGCGTCGGAATGAGTGTGATTCGAAATCGTTGCAAAAACAACCACATGACCAGAAAGACCAGCAGAATGGCTTCGAGCAGGGTTTTGAAAACGGACGTAATCGACGCCCGGACAATCGGGGCGATTTCACTGACGTACGCAATTTTCAGGCCGGGCGGGAAGTGACGTTTGCGTTTGTCCACGGCCTCCTTGATCGCTTCGGTCGTATCGAGAATGTTGGCCCCCGTGGCCAATCGAATCCCCATGCCGGCGCCGGGGTGTCCGTTAAGGTTCGACGAGAAACTGTAATTTTCGTTACCGAGTTCCACTTCGGCGACGTCCTTGAGCCGGACCTGCGAACCGTCCGGATTGACTTTGACGAGTATTTCGCGAAATTGCCGTACGGTGCTCAATCGGCTTTTGGCAACGACCGTCACGCTGAAGCGAACGCCTTCCTGGGTCGGACGGCCGCCGATCTGCCCGGAAGACACCTGGACGTTCTGCTCTTCAATCGCGGCCACGACGTCATGCGGCATGAGATTGAAGCTGTACAGTTTATCCGGCTTGAGCCAGACACGCATTGAGTACTGGGTTCCCCAAGGTTCGACATAGCCGACACCGTTCACTTTCGCCAAGGTGTCCTTGAGATGCGAGTTCATGTAATCGGCAATATCGCCTTCGGTCAGGCTGCCATCGTCGCAATACAAAGCGATGAGGAGCATGTAGTTCACCTGGAACTTGACGACGCTCATCCCCTGGGCCTGGACCTCCCTCGGCAAGAGCGGCATCGCCATCTGTAACTTGTTTTGAGCCTGGACCTGGGCGATATCGGGGTCGGTACCCTGGTGGAACGTGATGATGATATTAAAACTGCCGTCCGCGGTACTCGACGAATTCATGTAACGGTATCCGTCGAGGCCGTTCATTTGCTGTTCGATCACTTGAACGACCGTATCCTGAACGGTTTGCGCCGAGGCACCCGGATAGATGCCGTTAATGGCGATGGCGGGAGGGGCGACGTCGGGGTATTGCGTCACGGGCAACTGAAAAATCGCCATGACGCCGGCCAACATGATCAAAATGGCGATGACCCAGGCGAAAATAGGCCGTTCGATAAAAAATTCCGACACGCTCTCCTCCTCACTCGTCGAAAGAAGTTTTCATTTTCAAGCTCCCGGTTTCACGAGGAACCACGGCCGCCCCCGGGGCGACAAGCTGAATTCCTTCGACAATGATTCGATCTCCGGCCTTCAGTCCGCCGTCGACAAGCCAGGTATTGCCGATCGTAAGTTCGGTTTGAATGTTCCTCATCTCGATTGTATCGTCGTCTCGGACGAGCCAAACGTAAGGGTTGCCCTTGAAATCGCGGCAAAGGCCTTCCTGGGGAATCAACAGGCCGTCCTGCCTGACACCTTCTTCGACGAGAGCCCGGACAAACATACCAGGCAGGAGTTCACAGTCGTGGTTCGGTATTTCCGCACGAAGCGTGATGGTCCCGGTGTCTTCCTGGACATGGTTATCGAGAAATTTGATCACGCCTGAATGCGGATATCGACTGCCGTCTTCCAGAATTAGGGAAACTTTCGCTCCTTGCCAAAAAGGATGGTCATTTCCGTTCCCGGTTTTCATTCTCAAGACCTGCGGGACTGCCGGTTTCAGATCGACATAAATCGGATTGATTTGCTGAATTACGGCCATCTCCTCGCCTTGTCCGTTTGTGACCAGGGCACCCACGGTAATCGCCGAACGGCCGATTTTCCCGGAAAGCGGGGCTTTGACTTTGCAGTAATTCAAATCGAGCCGAGCCAGTTCGACATCGGCTTTCGCTTGTTTCCAAGCGTACAAGGCATCTTCGTATTCCTGTTCGCTCATGGTTCGGCTCTCTCGGAGCGTCTCCGCCCTTTGCCGTGTCCGATCCATGCTGTTGAAATGAGCCATCGCCTTGTCATAGTTTGCCTGATAGACGGCGGCATCGATCTCGTACAGTTCCTCGCCTTCCTCGACGACGGAACCTTCCTCGAATTTTCGTTTTAATATAATGCCGCTCACCTGCGGCCGGACTTCGGCGACGTTGAAAGCGGCGGTGCGGCCCGGCAATTCACGGATCAAAGGAATCGGCTCGCTCTTAATGGTGTAAACGCCGACTTCCGGTATTGTTGCCGCGTCCGTGGATTGTATCTCCCCATGAGAAAATCGATCGCACCCACAAAACAGCGACACGAAGGCGAAAGACAAAAACAGCGATATCGTTGCGCGGTACATCTTATTCGTCCGATATTGTTAAATGTGAAAAACGGTACAAATCAAAGTTCGTAGGTCTGTTCAATGAGATATTCGATAAAGTCGCCATGCTCTTCGGGAGCGGAACCGTAAAACTCCAGGCATTCCTCCACCCAAAGGCCGTCCACGGCGTACATGATCATTTTTGCCTTCATCGATAAGGGAGTTTTCATCTTTTCGAGTTGAATGCAGAACCAGTTTTCATAAATTTCTGCGATGCCCGGATATTGTTTCATCTCCAAGGCAAAGGCATTGAAAAGCTTGACGTAATCATATTTTTTCGACGGTTTCATCGTCGCCCGGATATAAGCACGGATAAAACGGCCTCTCGGCTCAGGATCGTCGGTAATGAAATCGTCGATGTTTTGTTCATATTCTTTCAGGGCATCCCGGCACAATTCTTCAAAGAGTGCCTGCTTGGATGCAAAATGGTGGATGAGCCCGCCCTTGCTGGTTCCGGCTTTGATCGCCACCTGGTCAAGGGTGATATTGGAAAGTCCGCGTTGCGAGATCAATTCCGCCGCCGATGCCAGAAGATTGGCCCGAACAATCTCAGGTTGCCGTTTTTTAGGAGATTTTAGGTTCATCCAATGCCTCAAAGCTCTTGAAGGGTGGCCGTTAACCAGGTTTGACAAAAGTCGATGAACGAATAGCTTACCAACTGGTCGGTAACTGTCAATGGATCCTTTCAGTAGGGAGCGAAAAAAATCTACGGAATCTTGAAAATAGCCTCGTTTTCACTTAGAATCAATGAAAATTGCTTTTCGCTAACTCAGTAAACACAAAAGGATTAGTAGCCCATGTCTGGCATTTGGTTCCAAAGTGTCGCAAACACGCCAATCGCGGTCATGGATTTTGAAACGACGGGGCTTACCGTCGGCCATGACCGTGTCGTCGAGGCCTCTGTTGTTCGAATTGAACCGGGATTCGAAGAACCAAAACTCATCTATGACACGCTCGTCAACCCTCTCCGGGATGTCGGCGCGACACACATCCATGGAATTACGGAAGAAAATATTGCCGATGCTCCGACATTCAAAGAAGTTGCGGGTGACTTTCTTGACGCAATATCCGGCAGCGTTATTGCGTCATACAATGCTTACTTTGATATGAAGTTTTTTGAGATGGAGCTTCGAGCCGCAGGGGCAAGAATTAAAGTGCCTCATTTTTGCGTCATGCATCTCCGGCCGGCTCTCGGGATCGGGGAAAGAGCAAGTCTCTCAAGCGCATGTCAAGAATACAGGATCGAGCTTTCAAACGAGCATCAGTCATCCTACGATGCCATGGCGGCCGCTAAGCTGTTGCTGAAATACCTCGATATGGGCTCTCCAAGTGTGTTTCAAAACATGACCGAATTGAGGAACTATGATTTCTGGAAGAGTTTCGACTATGAACTGCCTGATTCATCCACTTTTCCGTTGACAAGGACCGGCAAAAAAAAATCACGGCTTCCGGCAACAAACGGGAAGCCGGCGCGAAACGGCGTGGCCGAGTACATGGAAACGGTTCAAATGGTCGTATCCGATTTGGTCATCGAAGAGCGAGAGCTTGCCTTGATAAAATCGGAACAAGAAAGGCTTGGACTCTCAAAAGAGCAAATTAGAGCGGTTCATGCCCAGGTATTCTCGTCGGTTATGACAGAGTTTATTGACGATGAGTTCCTTGACGATAATGAAACTCAGAGCCTGCGGCGACTTTGGAAGTGTTTGCATACACTTGGATGGGCACCGGGGCTTTTCGATGTGAGCTAAGTGCTTTCGCCCGTATATTCCGTGCAGATTTCAACTTCACCGAAAACCGATGACGGAGAATAAAAACCTGGCAGCATCCTCAACATGGTGATCGGATTTCCACCGGAAATTGTCCGCGTCCGTTCGAAATGTTTACTTCCCGCCTCGAAACGATTATAATGAGCCCGCCCTCGACATCAAAATCCGGGAGAGGGTAAGCCTTCGAAGATCACAACTATCACCCAGGGAAAGGACCCCAAGATGAGCGAAACAAAACCATCATTCGATAAAGACGCGACGATCAACCCGCAGACAAACGGTGCCCGACCGGACGAGTCGGAAGACATCGAGTGGGCCTATTCCGGAAAAGCGATGCGGGCTCAGTGGTTTTTGTACCTGCTCGTTTCGATCGGCCTGCTCGCCTTGGCCGGTTACCTCACTTTCGCCGGAATTGCGGTCGAGCATCTCTTCCTGGCGACATGGATCGGTGCGGGGGTCGTGATCGCCCTGCTCTGGGTCCAGTTTTTCATTGTCTACCTATACCGTACCTGGACGCTCCGCTACAAGCTCACGGATCATCGGCTCTATACTTACCAAGGTCTTTTCACTAAGGTGAGCGACTCGATGGAACTCGTCTACATCGAAGATGTTCAGCTCGTCATCACGCTTTGGGATCGACTGATCAACGGAGGCGTCGGCAAGGTCGTCATTTTTTCATCGGCGGAC
>JBEBTM010000179.1:0-8452 GCA_040393745.1 Thermogutta terrifontis
TGCACTGGACGCCCTGGCTCCGTTTTTGAGCAAGGAGCAGATGGACTATCATTACAACAAACACCATGCAAGCTACTATACCAACCTGAAAAAGCTGCTCGAAGGCAAACCGGAAACGACGTTGCCGGAAATCATTCGGACCGCCGAGCCGGGCCCGCTGTTCAACAACGCCGCGCAGGCTTGGAATCATGCCTTCTTCTGGAATTGCATGACACCGCCGGACAAGCCGAAAAAACTCGGTGCCGGTCTTGGCGGAATGATCGATAAGGATTTCGGCAGCTTCGAAAAGTTCAAGCAGGAATTCACCGCCAAAGCGGTGGGCGTGTTCGGTTCCGGCTGGTGCTGGTTGACGGCGGACCCCGGGAAAGACGGCAAGCTGGAAATCATGCCGGCGTCCAATGCCGATTGCCCGCTGAAATACGGCAAGGTGCCGCTCCTGGTGGTCGACGTTTGGGAACACGCCTATTACGTCGATTACCGTAATGCCCGGGCCAAGTTCGTGGAAAGTTTCATGGAACACATCAACTGGGATTCTTGCCACCGTCTTTTTCGCCACGCCGGCTTGGCAGCCGAACTTATGAAGACGGATTGAGCGCCAGCGAGAAATAGCGGTCATCGACGTAAAGCATGATCCGCTGTTCGATCCAGCGGGTCAGCGTTTTTTCCGTTTCCATATCCGGGAAACGCTCCTCGATTTCCTCCCGGGTTCGGGCCGTGTCGCAGAATCGGTACAAATCCCGGTGCAGGCCCGAAAGCCGATACTGGAATTCCGCCGCGATGGGCCGGGTATCGGTCAGAAGCAGCACGCCGTCGTCCCGGTCGAAGGCGATGAGCGAGCCTTGGCCGTAATGCTCCTCCCACTGTCGGGCCACGGCGAGAAATGGCTCCGTGTACTCGTCGATGTCACGGTGATCCTCGAAGTCGAAATCGTGATAATACGACAACCGCCGAAGCGAATCGTCGTCAAAGGGGTAAATGTACCGAAAACCGTGAAAGGGCCGGAGATTTTCGATGCCGAATTTTTTCGGGTCGTTGTGATACGGAGCGAACCGGTCCACTCGCACCCGACCGATGGCGACCGGCGGATGGAAATGGAATACAAGCGGTAACAGTTCGGCAAGCTTTTCATACTCCGCGGGGTCTTCGCCGGGAAATCCGTACAGGATATTCCATTTCACCTCGATGCCCGCCTGGGTGTACCATTTCAGTACCTGCAAATTATGCCGGGCCGTGGCGCCTTTGCTGAGCATCTTGAGAATCGGCGTGGACAGCGTTTCGATGCCGAGTTGCGCCGCGGCCAAACCGGCGTCCAGGAGTTTTTCAACCTGCTCCCGTTTCTGGTTCGCCTTCATTTCGAATTCGAAACGCAAACCCAGGCCGGTCGCCTTGAGCATCGGCAAAAACGTATCGAAATAATCCTTGGCGAAAATATTGTCGGCGAAACAAATGTCCCGGATTTCGTAGCGACGAACCAGTTCGACGATTTCCGCAACGGCGATGGCCGGCGACTTCCGGCGAAAGCGGAGCGAATGGCCGTTGAGTCCGCAAAAGGAGCATTGGCGACGTTCGCCCCACCAGCAGCCTCGCGAAGTTTCAAAGAACAGCAGGGGTCGGATTTCATTCCGAAGCGGACTGCGTCGCAAGTCGTCCAGGTAATCCGAAAAGTCGGCCGGGGCAAGTCCCTCCAATTCCGTTACGGTAACACCGTCCGGTCGAGCGGCGCAGGCGAGTCCCGAATTGCGACCCACAACTCCGTCCGGCAGCGGCAGGCTCCGCGCCGTACCATCCGAAATGCGCCGTACCATCATGGGAAACGTCAAATCCGCTTCACCGAGGAAAACATAATCGATTTCTGGAAATTGCCGCAAGAGCTCCCGACCCATGTCACCCTCGCAGGCCGCGCCTCCGAAGACGATTTGCATTTCCGGAAAGGCCGCCTTGATCCGCCGGGCCAGACAGAGCGAGGCCAAGGTCTGTTGATAGGACGTGGTGAATCCGACGACCTGGTATCGCGAAAAATCGACGGACGCCATGCAGTCGTCGAGAAAGAGGTTTGCCGCATCGGCGACGGTCAGAAAATCGAGCTTGTCCCGCTCGTCCAGCAACGGCTCGGCTCGGAGCAAAACGTCGCGCCAAAAGGTTTCCGCATCGGGCAGCCGATCCTTGAAATATTCCCGTGCGAAAACATATTCCCCTCCGAGAACGAAGGCGAAACGACCCGCGATCCAGTCGTAAAGTTCGAGCCCGACCCGCTCGGCCAAGGGAAAGGCGAGATTCTTCAAATCGCAGGGAATTCCTGCGGCATTGAGCCCGCCCTTAAGCAGGCTCAATCCCAGATTCGGCCAGCAAAGCTGCGCGAACGGCATGTTGAGCAGTAGAACGGACATCACGTTATTTTTTGTTGACAACCACGGCATGTCTTGATTTTTCATCCGGCTTCCGATTATACTGTTGGAACGGTCGCGTTGAAAGTCGCCTGTCGTGACGATCTTCAAACGACCGCAACGGGTCCCATTTTATCGTACCATTTTTTGGAGAAATCATCATGTCGAACAAGCCTGTTTCCGTTTCCCGGCGGCAGTTTCTCAAAGGGGCGGCCTTGGCCGGTGCGGCGATGGCCGTACCCCTTTATGTGCCGGGGAAATTGCTCGGAAAAGACGGGGCCGTCCCCCCCAGCGAACAGATCATCATGGGCGCCCTGGGCATCGGGTCGCGCGGTTGGGGCGTGCTCCATAACTTTCTCGACAATCCCGATGTCCGGTTCCTGTCCATCTGCGACGTTCGCAAGAGCCGGCGCGAAGCGGTTCGCAATCTGGCCAACCAGCGCTACGGCGGCAACGATTGCACGATGTTCGGCAACATGTTCGAATTCTATGCCGAGAACCCGCAGATGGACGCCGTGCTCATCGCCACGGGCGACCGCTGGCATACGATGGCGTCCATCATCGCCGCGAAAGCCGGAAAGGATATTTACTGCGAAAAGCCGCTGTCGCTCACCATCCAGGAAAGCCGGGCCGTGGCCACGGCCGTGAACCGCTACGGCCGGATTTTCCAGGCCGGCACCCAGCGGCGCAACATCGGCAACTTCCAGCTCGCCGCGAAACTCGCCCATGACGGCAAGCTCGGCAAGCTGACCGAAGTTCACGCCAACACGCTGAGCCCGAATACCCGGCACGAATGGCTGCCCGCCCAACCGGAACCGTCGAAAGAGGAATGCGACTGGGATATGTGGCTGGGCCCCTGTCCGTGGCGGCCTTACAACGCGGCCTATGTCGCCGGCGCCTGGCGGGACCATTACGATTTCCACGGCGGCGGTATCCTCGAATGGGGCACCCACACCGTCGATCTTTGCCAGTGGGCCAACCAGTCGGACGATACCGTACCGGTCGAATACTGGACGACTTACCGCAACGGAAAGAAATCGCCGCGCGTCGAAGGCCGGTATGCCAACGGCGTGAAGATCGTGATGCGCAATGACGAATGGCTCGGACTCGGAACCTGCTCGGCCCGGTACGTCGGCGAAGAAGGTTGGGTCGAAACCGGTGATACGGGCCGGATGGAAGTGTCTTCCGAAGCCCTGCGCAAGGAGCTCAAATATTTCGGCATGCAGGGAACGGACCCGAGGAATCACGTCCGCGAGTTTTTGGACAGCGTGAAGTCGCGGAAGAAACCGGCCTCGAACGCCGATGTCGCGGCTTACGCCCACATTGCATCGCACTGCGCGAAAATCGTTTGGGACTTGAGCCCGGCGGAGAAACCCGATTCGCAGAAGGAATTGCACCTGACCTTCGATCCTGTCAAAGAGGAATTCACCGGCACGGGTAGTGAAGTCGAAGTCGCCAACCGGCTGCGCAGCCGGGCCATGCGTTCACCGTGGCGCTGCTGAAGTCGGAGCACGAAATCAGAGCACGATGCGTTAAACCCATGGTCCGTCAGGATTAAAACCGCAAGTGACCCATGATCGTCATCCCCGCCTGCGCGGGAATGACGAATAGCGATACTCGCAGACGCTTCGTGCTCCGATTTGATGTTTTGTTCGTTACACGGAAATTGAACCATGTCGAAACTGTTGGCCGCTTTATCGTTCGTTTTTATCTTGGTCGGATCGGTCTGCGCCGAGACGCTCTTCGAGGCGGCGGCGAATTCCGACCTTGAAGCGATCCGTAACCTCTTGGAGCAGGGCGACGATATCAAAACCGTCGATGGAAACGGCCGAACGCTGCTCCAGGCGGCGGCGTGGCACAAACCGGAAGAAGGCGAAGCAAACGACACCCTGTTCCGCTTTCTGCTCGAATCGGGAATCGACGTCAACGCCGAAAAACCCTACAACGAGGCCGCGATTTTCGGCGTGCTGAAGTACCGCCCGCTGGAAACGCTCGAACTTTTCCTGGAAAAAGGCGTGGAACTGCCGAAACTGTCCATCGATGAAAACCCGCCGTTGTATTTTTCGGCGTATAATTCCGATATTCGCGTCACGGAATTTCTCCTGAAAAAAGGTTTCGACGTCCATGCCCGGAATCAATTCGGCCAGTCCGTTCTCAACGCCGCGATCGAGAATCCGAATCTCAACGTGCTCCGTCGCTTCATTGCCCTAGGTGTCGATGTGAACCACGTCGGGCGTTATGGGCATTCGCCGCTTACCGAGGCGGCCTGGAAGGACAACATCCCCGCGATGGAAATCCTGCTCGAAGCGGGCGCGAAACCCTCGCTGGAATCCGCTCGAAGTCTGGAGGCGATCAAACTCATGGTTCGCTACGGGGCGAAAGTCTCTGAGGCTCCGTTTATTCTTTTCACCATCTCGTATCATCCCAATAAAGAAAAAATCGATCTGGAAACCTACCGTTATCTCGTTGAAAACGGGGCCGATTTGACGACCGTGAGTCCGATGAAGTACGGCGTTTTAGCCAACGCGGCGGCAATACGGGCTCCCGATGGCCCGAAAATCGTGCGTTATCTCATTGACCGGGGAGCGGTCGTGCCGCCGGAGACCGAGCCAGGATTCCATCCCTTCGCGTCGGCCGTGGAAAATCCCGAGAGCGCGGTGTTTCACGCCTTGATCGAAAAGCTGGGTCCGCCGGACCTGTCAGGCGAACTCGGGAGAGTCCTGCTGTATCGGGCCGCGAGGAATACGAACACGGACGCGCTGGAATATTTGCTCGAAAAAGGCGTGGACGTGGAATCGAAGCCGGTCAAGTGGGATTCCTCTGGCCCGGAACCCGGTGATACGGCCCTGTTCGCGGCGGCCGAGGCGGGAAAACCGGCAGCCGTGCGAATGCTCGTGCGTCACGGTGCGAACGTGAACGCTCGCAATGCCACGGAGACAACGCCGTTGTTCCAAGCGGTCAAAAACGATTCCTCGGGCGATGCGGAAGAAACGGTCCGCGTACTGCTCGAAAGCAAAGCGAGCCCGAATTTATGCGACGAAAACGGCAGAACCCCGCTGCACCTGGCCGTGGAGAAAGAAAACCTTGAAATCGTGCGTTTACTCGTCGGGGCCGGCGCGGATGTCAACGCCCGCTCCCGGGACGGCTTCACGCCGCTTTCCGGCGTTACGCATGGTATGGTTGATCCCCGGAGATTTTACCGCCCCGATCGTGACCCGACGAAAAGAGCCGAGATACTGAAATACCTGGTCGAAAACGGTGCGAACGTGAACCAACTCGGATACGGTGACGTTCCCCCGGCATTTTGGCTCGTCGCATGGAGCGACCTGGAACTGCTGCGCTGGATCGTGGAGGAAAAAGACGCGCTGACGACCGGTCGGTTTCGCGGCGAAACGGCACTGCATCAGGCAGCCGGTCGGGCCCGACCCGAGGTCGTACAATATCTGCTGGACCGGGGCGCGGACGTGAACGTTCAAGACGACGACGGGGCCACGCCGATCTTTTTCGCTGCGGCGTCCAATCCCGACCCGAAGGTCTTTTTCCTGCTCGTGGAGCGTGGCGCGAAGCTCGATTTGCAGACGAAGGAAAACGGGACGACGCTGCTCCATAAGGCGATGTTCAATCGCCGTATCGAGCCCGTCCGGTTTCTGCTCGACCACGGTTTGGACGTCAACGCCGCATGCCAGGGCAGCGTGTACTTCGGAGAGCGGCCGCTTCATCGGGCCTGCCAATTCGGTACCGAGGAAATCGTGCGTCTGCTCGTTGACCGCGGCGCCGATGTCAATGTGCAAGATGGAAATGGGATAACGCCGCTTCATAATGCGGCGTTTTCGAAAAGCACGGAGTTGGTGCGTTTTCTTTTGGACAAAGGCGCCCAAGTCAACGCCGAGGGTACCGCCCGGCTTTATTCGGGCAAGAGACCAATCCATGCGGCCGTGAACAATTCGGACCGGGGCGTCATGCGTTTGCTCCTGGAACGCGGTGCCGAGGTGAACGCGATGTATCGCGGTTATCGGGAGGGTACGCCGCTTTACATGGCCGTGAATGAATATACCGGAAAACGGAAAACCGTCGAACTGCTGCTCGAACACGGTGCGGACCCGCTCCTGGGTAGCGACGAGCAAGGCCACAGTGCGCTCCACGCCGCCGCGAAGGAACATAAAACGCAGTTTCTCCCGCTGCTGCTGGAGAAAATCGACCGCTCGAAGATTGATCTTCGTGACAAAAAAGGTAACACCTCGCTCCATTTGGCCGCGAAAGGGGAAAAGTATATTTCGTCCGGAAATTCGAGCGATGAAAACCGGGAAACGGTCAAACTGCTGCTCGACGCGGGGGCCGACATCGAAGCGAAAACCGAAGACGGGGAAACGCCCTACACGCTGTCGATCCGCAACTCGAACAGCGACGTGGCCCGATACCTGCTGCAGCGGGGCGCCGACGACAGGGTCGGCGACGAACTTGCACGAAAACTCGTGTTCGATGCGGCGTCGAATTCCCGTCCGGGTGCCTTGACCCTGCTGATCGAAAAGGGTTTCAACCTGGATATTCGCGACGAAAAGGGAAAAACGCCGCTCTTTTACGCCGCCAGGTCGGGTGCCGGCAATGTGAAGCTGTTGCTGAAACACGGTTTGAAAGCCGATGCCCGGGACAAAGAAGGCCGAAACGCGCTGTATGAAACCAAAGACGCGAGCGTGCTCCGGCTGCTGGTCAAGTCGGGCGCGGTCGCCGACGCCCGAGACAGGAATGACGTCCAGCCGATCCATCTCGCGGCCTCAACGCATCGAACGGACCTGACCGGGTTACGTTTCCTGCTTGATTGCGGGGCCGATGTGAACGCCCGTGACCAGCAAGGCCGAACGCCGCTTCATTACGCTGCGGAAAAGGGCGATGAAGGCCAGATCACGGAATTCCTGCTCAAGGAGCACGCCGACCCCGAGACGGCGGACAAGGAGGGTAACCGACCCTTGCATCTGGCCGCGATGAAACGGAATCCGGGTCCCATGTCAGCCCTGCTCAAGGCCAAAGCCGAGGTCAACCCACTCAACCACGAGGGCCGAACGCCGCTGGATTTGGTCGAAGATTCGAAGTACGGTCACAAATGGACCCGGAGTACGGGCGGCTTCAACCACACGAGCCGGGACCTCAACGCCGAGGTTCGTTCGCTCATGACCGCCGCGGGCGGAATACGTTCGGGAAAAGAATAAACAAGCGTTATACTTTAGCCGCAATGTCGAAGACATGCGAGCGGCGCAAATTCACACTTAACCACCTCCATTTTCCATGAATCGATTCTTTAGCACCTTGACTTTGTTCGCCGTGATTTCGGCGGTGTGTGTCGGCCAGGATCCCGATTGGCATAAGCCGCCCGCGGAGACGGGCCCCGTCATGGCCGTGGAGGAAGCGGCCTTACTCGAAATCATCTCGCAGCCCGGCGAGGATAACGAGACGCTCATGAAAAAAATGTACGCTTACAAGCGGCTGGGCACCCACGGAACCCCGAAAGCGGCGGCCGTGCTGGTGACCCGATTCGATATCGACAAGGAAGGCTTTTATGCTCGGTATGCCGCGGAAACCATCCCCGGTGACGAGGTCGATGCCACGCTTTGCAAGGCGATCAAGGATTTCAAAAATCCGAAAACCATTGCCGGTACGCTTACCACGTTGGGCGTGCGGGCCGGGTATTTCGGGGCCGGTCCGGCTTCCACGGCCACGGCGAAAGAATACCTGACACATGAAGAGACCGACGTTCGCAAGGCCGCTGCATATGCCTTCGCCTGCTGCGCGGGGGATGAAGCGATCGAGTTTTTCACAATCAAGGATATGGATTACGAACAGGCGGACTATGGATTCCTGCTTGCCGAAATTTTCGCGGCCAAGGGGGAAACGGATAAAACCTTGAAGATTTATGACGCCCTGGCCGTAGCGAATCTTCCGAACTACCAAAAACAAGCGGCCCTGCTCTGGGCGACCGTCACCCGGGGCGGAGACGCGATTCCCATGCTCGTTGAACAACTCAACGCGGAGAACACCAAGCTCTTTGGCGTGGGACTTAAGGCGGGCTGGGAACT
>JBEBTM010000180.1:0-8429 GCA_040393745.1 Thermogutta terrifontis
ATCGTGCGGTTTGCATTTTGCGTGGGAGGAATCATCGCGGTTTTTCTGCTGTTCGGCAAAGCCACGGTCGTTCCCTGTGCCTTGGCCATGATGCCCTTGTGTTTCATGGAAGTGATGTGCAGCATGTTGGTCCACCTACGACGGGTCAAACGTCGACAGCAGATGGTGGATTCGGCGTCAAGTCAGGAATAAATCATGAGTGGAATCGATACCCAGAAGCTCGTCAACGATCTTGCCAGCCACGTCAAGGATACGGACGGTTTTCATTTTCCCTTTTGGCATCCGGATCTTCCGAACTGGCTCACCCAGGGCTTCGGTGAAGGCGGATTCGGCGTGACCAAATTCGTCGTGATCGAGTTCGGCGTCCTGTTTCTCATGGCGGCGCTGTTCCTTCCGCTGGCGGTGAAAGTTCGCGGCGGGCAAACGGTCAAGGGCCGCTTTTGGAACATGATCGAAGCGATGCTCGTTTTTCTGAAAGAGCAGGTCATCGAGCCTTCGATTGGTAAAAAACATGCGGGCCCGTATATTCCCTACCTTTGGGCTCTCTTTTTCTTCATCCTGTTCTGTAATTTGGCAGGCATGGTTCCTTGGGGCGCAACGCCGACCGGCTCGCTTTCAATTACAGTCGTCTTGGCCGCATCGACTTTCGCCGTCGTGGTTTACACGGGCATGAAGCGGCATGGGGCGACCGGATACTGGCTCGGCTTGGTGCCGCACATGGACCTGCCTTGGCCGCTTGGTTACATTCTCAAGCCAATGCTTTTCGTCATCGAAGTCGTTGCGCTGTTTATCAAACATATCGTTCTTTCCATTCGTCTTATGGCGAACATGTTTGCCGGACACCTGATTCTCGCGGTCTTCCTAGCGTTCATTTCGCGTACGGCCGGCATGTTTCTCTGGTACCCCGTGGCTGCCGGAAGTATCGGAATGAGCGTGTGTATCAGTTTCCTCGAACTGTTCGTCGCCTTCCTGCAAGCGTATATCTTTACCTTGCTGTCGGCGTTGTATATCGGAATGTCCATTCACCAGCACTAGCGGTGCCGTGTACCGGGCCGCGGGTCCTGCGATTCGTTTCCGGAACATGACATTTGACTCCATTACACTCTCTACCCATTTTTACCAAAGGAGATTTTTCGTGAACAAGTTTGCCAAAATCGCCGTCCTGAGCTTCGTCCTGGTCCTCGTTTTCGCGCCGGCTTTGGTCTTGGCCGCCGATGCCGCGACCGGTGAACCCGCCGCGACGGCTGCCGTTGCGGCCAAAAATCAGATTTATGCCTATATCGGTTGCGGTATCGGCGTTGGTCTGGTCGTCATCGGCGGTGGCTACGGGATCGGTCGGATCGGCGCCAGCGCGGTCGAAAGCATGGCCCGCCAGCCGGAAATCGCCGGGACCATACAGACGGCAATGATTATCGCCGCAGCCCTTATCGAAGGGGCCACGCTCCTGGCGGTTATCGTTTGTATGCTCTGCTTGTTCATGTAATTGCGTGTTCCTGGATTGCGTGTCGAGTTTTCGACAAACATTCGATTCCGAATCCGGGCCATAAAAAGCGATTCCTTGCCGGGACTTGGTGTTCCGACCGCCGGAGACGCTTTCAGGCCTTGATTCCCAACCATGCCACGCGATAACATGAAGAGCCGTTACACCTACCTGTCAGGCCTTGTCCTGATGTTGTTTTGTCTCGTCGTCTGCAGCGCCGCGCCCGTTTTCGCGGCAGACCACGCTGGAAAAAAGGACATGAGCCTGAGCCCCATTGATTTCCAAATGGAAACGGCGGTTTGGACGCTCGTGATCTTTCTGATCGTGGTTTGTATCCTTGGAAAGTTCGCTTTCCGCCCTATCGCCAACGCCTTGGACGCCCGGGAAAAGGCCGTGGCCGATCAGATTTCATCGGCTCATCAGGCGAACGAGGAAGCGAAAAACGTCCTCGGACAGTATCAGCAGAAATTGGCCGATTCCAAGGACGAGGTTCGTGAAATCCTCGAAACCGCCCGCCAGGATGCCCAGCGCGGCGCCGCCGGGATCATGGAGAAAGCCCAGGAAGAAGCCGGGAACATCCGCGAACGGGCCAAAAAGGAAATCGAAGCCGCCACGGCCAATGCCTTGCAGAACATTGCCGAACGAAGCGCGACTTTAGCGACTCAACTGGCCGGCAAGATGATCAAGGCCGATGTCACGCCCGAAGCCCACGGCGAACTCATCCGCGGCGCTCTCGAAGAATTTGCCAAAAACTAATCAATTGCACTTGAAAGTCGGCAATGGAAAATAACGGGTAATCAACGCGAAAATCGGCTTTATCGCCCGTTCCACGCGTGGTTTTCCGGACAATGGACGTCGATTCCGTTATTTCAATTTCCTATTTTCAGTTCAAAAAATCAATGGAACACGACGCCCAAGACGCCCGATTTGCTGCCGAATTTCACGCCGATGTCACGGTGGAGAAAATCGCCGAAGTCTATGCCGAAGCCTTTGTCGGCGCCGCCGAACAAGGCGGTTCGCTCGACGAAGCCGTTTCGGAATACGAATCTTTCGTCGAGATCCTTCATTCGCAACCGACTTTCGACGCGATCCTTGCTTCGGCCATGATTTCCGCGGAGGAGAAGCGTTTTCTGCTCGACAAAACCGTCGGTCAGAAAGCGTCCCCCCTGTTCCGTAGTTTCCTGGACGTCCTGGCCCGGCGAAACCGGCTCGATTTACTTCGGCCCATTTACGCCGAATGCCAGGTCGCGCTGGACCGGCGTCACGGTCGTATTCCCGTGACCGTTACAACGGCGGTTCCGATCGCCCCGGAAATATTGGATCAACTCTCCGGAAAACTCCGCGAAGCTCTTGGCGGGGAACCGGTCATTCAATCCACCGTCGATCCAGAGACCATCGGCGGAATCGTCGTTCGCGTCGGAGATACCATCTACGATGCGTCCATCCTTACACAACTTAAAAACGTGCGTCAACAGATGATTGACAGGAGCGCCCATGAAATTCAATGCCGACGAGATAGCTTCCGTAATCCAGAAGGAAATTGAACAATACGAACAGAAAATCGACGTCCGTGAAGTCGGCCGCGTCCTCGAGGTCGGCGACGGTATCGCCCAGATTTACGGGCTCAAAGGCGTCATGGCCGGGGAAATGATCGAGTTTCCCAACGGTGTGATGGGCCAGGCTTTCAATCTGAACGATAATTCCGTAGGCGCGATTATTCTCGGCGATTATCTCAAGCTCGAAGAAGGCGACGAAGCCAAGACGACCGGCAAGTTGCTCAGCGTGCCCGTGGGCGATGCCGTGCTCGGCCGCGTCCTTGACCCGCTCGGCAATCCGCTGGACGGCAAGGGCCCCGTCGTGACCAATGAGTTCCGGGAAGTCGAAAGCATGGCGCCGGGGATTGCCGATCGCCAACCGGTCCGTGAAGCACTCCAGACGGGCATCAAGGCCATCGACGCCATGACGCCCATCGGACGCGGCCAGCGCGAGCTTATCATCGGCGACCGCAAGACGGGCAAGACCGCGATCGGGATCGACACGATCATCAACCAAAAAGAGACGGGCGTAAAATGTTTCTACGTCGCCGTGGGGCAGAAGGATTCGACCGTCGCGGGCATTATTGAAACGCTCCGGGCTCACGGGGCCATGGATTATACCACGGTCATCGTCGCCGGCGCCAGTTCGCCCGCCCCGCTTCAATACATTGCCCCGTATGCCGGTTGCGCTATGGCCGAGTACTTCATGTACAAGGGCCAGCATACCCTCGTGGTCTACGACGACCTTTCGAAACAAGCCACGGCCTACCGCCAGATTTCGCTGCTCATGCGTCGTCCGCCGGGTCGGGAAGCGTTCCCCGGTGACATTTTCTACTGTCATAGTCGGTTGCTCGAACGGTCGGCCAAGTTGTCCGACGAACTCGGCGGCGGTAGTTTGACCGCACTGCCCATCGTGGAAACGTTGGAAGGAGAAGTCTCGGCGTATATTCCGACGAACGTGATTTCGATCACCGATGGCCAGATTTACCTCCAGCCCGACCTGTTCTTCCGGGGACAGCGTCCGGCGATGAACGTCGGTATTTCGGTCAGCCGCGTGGGTGGCTCGGCCCAGATTCCGGCCATGAAGCAGGTCGCTGGCGGTATGCGGCTCGACATGGCCGCCTTCCGCGAATTGGAAGCCTTCGCCCAGTTGGGAACCGATCTGGATGCCGCGACCCAAGCCCGGCTGGATCGAGGATACCGGATCAACGAGCTCATCAAGCAGGGACAATGCAAACCGATGAACGTCATCGACGAGATTTTCGTCATCTACGCCGGTGCCAACGGCTTCCTTGACAAAATCAAGATCGAAGACGTACTCCGCTGGGAAACCGAATTCCTCAATTACCTACACGATTCCAAGCGGGATCTCTGGCAGAAACTTGCCGACGAACGGAAGTTCAATGACGAGTTAAAGGGGAAGGTCAACGAAGTCATCGAACAGTTCAACCGGAATTTCCAGTAACCGATTTTTTGTCCGAAAATTTCTCACGAACCTGACACACGGACTTCCGTATCATGGCAAAAGCACGAGCACTCGACAAACGCCGGAAATCGGTAAAGAATATCCGCAAGATCACACGCACCATGGAACTGGTCGCTACGGCCCAGTTTAAGAAGGCGATGGAACTGGCCGTGGCCGCTGAAGCGTACACGCAGCGGCTTGTCGATCTGGTTCATGATTTGTCGCATTCCGGCGAAAAACTTTCCCATCCTCTGCTCGTCGAACGAACGCAGCCGAAGGAGGAAAAAGACGTCGTTCTGCTCGTACTCAGTGCCAATCGCGGTATGTGCGGTGGTTTCAACTCCGGTGTGATGCGGCTGGCCGCCCAACGTTTCGCCAAACTTCAAGCGGATTACGGCAGTGTGAGCTTGGAAGTTTCCGGCAAACGAGGCATTGCGGCGTTCCGGTTCCGAAAGGCGAAGATTGATCACGACTATATCCATTTGCAGGATAAACCGCAATTGGAGCAAGTTGAAGAATTGGCCGATCGATTTATGGAGGAATTCCTGGCCGACAAAATTGACCGACTTGACGTTTGTTACACCAAATTCGTTTCCATGAGCCGACAGTATCCCGTCGTGGAAACCCTGCTCCCGATTGCCGAACTCACGGCCGAAGGTGACGTAAACGCGATTGCCGACGAATCCGAAGTCGATCTGAAGCGGGCCGCTTTGGTCAAACAGGCCGACCAGGTCACAAAAAACAGATCCGACAAGGGCGCCGCCGGATTGAAAAAAGCGGGTAACATCCAATTCGAATTCCTTCCCTCGCCGGAAAGCATTTTGGAAGAACTTGTTCCCAAGGCGTTTAAATCGAAACTATTCAAATGCTTCCTCGACTCGGCCGTGGGTGAACAGATTGCCCGAATGGTTGCGATGAAGGCCGCAACGGAAAACGCCGACTCGATGATCTCGATGCTTACAACGGCGTACAACCGGGCTCGGCAGTCACAGATCACGAACGAAATTACCGAAATTATCGGCGGTGCCGACGCTTTGGAGAATTGACGATTTAGAAAATCAAATACGAACCGTGACCAGTGGTCCCGGTAGTCCGATTATCCCAATTACTTTAACTCACTTGGAGAGAAAACCGCTATGAAGTTCAACCGTTTGATTTCCCCTCTTTTAAGCGCGGTCCTGTTGACCGTGTTTTCACTGGGTAATCTTGATCTGATTCAGGCCCAGGACACACCGCCTACTCCCCCCGTTGCAGCAGCGACCGCTGATGCTCCGACTGTTGACTCGTCCCCAGCCGTTGCCGATGCTTCGGCAACCACGGAAGCCGCCCCTGCAGAAGCTGCCGCACCCGCGCAACCCGCCGTTGCCGCTCGTTCTGCATCGACAGTCGCGAATGATGGCGAATTTAAGTTCGTCATTTTCTGGGTCTTCGCCCTGCTTTGCTCTTGTGCAGCCCTGTTTTTCGCGATCAAGTTCTACGGCGAGATGAAAAAATCCGATCCGGGGACACCGAAAATGATCGAAATCGCCAAGGCGGTTCAGGAAGGCGCTTACGCTTATCTCTTCCAACACTATAAGGTCGTCTTCCTGTTTTTTGTGGCGATTTGTGCGTTCCTGGCGTTCCTCGCCTTCGGTTTGCATGTTCAACACTGGATCGTTCCGTTCGCGTTTTTAACCGGCGGGTTCTTCTCCGGTTTAGCCGGGTTCTTCGGCATGAAAACCGCTACATGGGCTTCGAACCGAACCGCGGCTGCCGCCCAAAAATCCTTGAATCAGGGTCTCCAGGTCGCCTTCCGTTCCGGTGCGGTCATGGGGCTCACGGTCGTCGGGCTCGGTTTGCTCGATATCGTCCTCTGGTTCGGTGCCCTTTACTGGTTCTTTAACTGGATGGGTTGGCACATGGGCCTCATCGAAATTACGGTGACGATGCTCTGCTTCGGCATGGGTGCCTCGTCGCAAGCCCTCTTTGCCCGCGTCGGCGGCGGTATTTTCACCAAAGCGGCCGACGTCGGTGCCGACCTCGTCGGTAAAGTCGAAGCCGGTATTCCGGAAGACGACGAACGGAACCCCGCGACCATCGCGGACAATGTCGGCGATAACGTCGGCGACGTGGCCGGGATGGGTGCCGACCTTTACGAATCCTACTGCGGTGCGATTCTTGCGACCTGTGCGCTCGGTGTGGCCGCATTCTCCGGAACATCGCTCGACATGGGTGGCAATTCGGCCCACACGATGCAGCTGAACGCCTTGTTCCTGCCGATCGTGCTGGCCGGTATCGGTATCCTACTTTCGATCGCCGGGATTTTCATGGTCAAGACGGAAGAAAATGCCACGCAAGGTACGTTGCTCAAGGCGCTTGGCAAAGGCGTGAACATGTCCAGCATCGCGATCGGCGTCCTTTCAATCGTCGTGACTTATTTTCTGCTACCCGGTTATTGGGGCGTCGGCCTCAGCGTCGCCGTCGGCTTGCTCGCCGGCGTGTTGATCGGTTGGTGGACGGAATACTCGACCAGCGACGAATACCAGCCGACCAAGGATCTCGCCGGACAGGCCATGACGGGCCCCGCGACGGTCATCATCGGCGGCATCGCCGACGGCATGAAATCGGTCTGGTGCCCGGTGGTCATCATCGGCATCGCGACGCTCCTGTCGTTCGGTTTCGCATCGAATTGGAATTTCAACGATGTCAATTACTTCTCGATCGGTCTCTACGGTATCGGCATCTCGGCGGTCGGCATGCTCAGCACGCTTGGTATCACGCTGGCGACCGATGCCTACGGCCCGATCGCGGATAATGCCGGCGGTAACGCTGAAATGTCCGGATTGGATCCGGAAGTCCGTAAACGAACGGACGCCCTCGACTCGCTCGGCAACACGACCGCCGCGACGGGCAAAGGCTTTGCGATCGGTTCGGCCGCTCTGACCGCCTTGGCTTTGCTTGCGGCTTATGTCGAAGAAGTTCGCGTCGGTTTCGACCGTTGGGCCGAAAGCGCCGCCATTCAGATCATCGATGAAAACAAAGGCAGCCTCCCGGAAAACGGCTTTTACAAGCTGAATCATTCCTTCCTCGTCCAGGTGAAGAAGCAGGACGCCAACACGAAGGAATTGAAAGACGGTTTTGCGTATGTTCCGTTCATGGTCATTCCGAGTCAACTTCCGGAAAATGCGCGGGCGGCTTGGGACAAACTCCCTGTCGTGAAATCACCGGAATCGATTCCCGCGGATAAAGTGAACATCGTCGACTTGGATGCCAAAAAACTCGAAAGCGGCGACATCCGCGAACGGGCCAAGATCGTCAGCGAAGGCGAGAACGATTTCGAACTGGTCCACGTCAAATGGGCCTCGATGAAAGACTGGATGATTTACTATTCCTGCGACTTGATGAACCCGAAGGTCATCGTCGGCGTCTTCCTCGGAGCCATGGCGGTGTTCCTCTTCGCTGCCTTGACGATGAAGGCCGTGGGTCGTGCCGCGTTCGGCATGGTCGAAGAAGTCCGTCGCCAGTTCCGTGAACATCCGGGCATCATGGACCGGACGGAAAAGCCGGACTACAAAGAGCCGGTTCGTTTGAGTACCATGGCCGCTCAAAAGGAAATGATCGTTCCGTCTATTCTCGGTTTGATCCTCCCGATCTGCACGGGTTTGATTCTCGGCGTCGGCGGGGTGATCGGTCTTTTGATCGGAACGCTAACCTGCGGTTTCTGCGTGGCGATTTTCATGGCAAACGCGGGCGGAACCTGGGACAACGCCAAGAAGTACATCGAAGCCGGTAACCTCGGCGGCAAACGGAGCGAAGCCCACAAGGCGGCGGTGGTCGGCGACACGGTCGGCGATCCCTTCAAGGACACGAGCGGTCCGAGCTTGAACATCTTGATCAAGCTCATGAACATGGTCAGCGTCGTCGCGGCCGGTTTCATCGTCCGCTTCAGCCTGGACGCCATGGGCTGGTT
>JBEBTM010000181.1:0-8325 GCA_040393745.1 Thermogutta terrifontis
GCCTTTGAGGCGATGCGTTCCGAGCCGGGCGTTTTTACGCCCTGGGTTTCCCGCGATGCCATGCTGGATCAATGTGAGGAAATCGTTCAGGACAGCCTCGCGGCCAAGGACTTCACCTCGGCCCTGACACTGCTCCATCTCCTGCGGGGTGTGATGCCGCCGGCGCGAGCGGCAAGACTCCGGGGTGAATCTTACGAACATTGGTCCGAAATGCTGCGACAACAGGCCGGGCTTACTTTCGGAGCCTCCGGCGAAGATGTCAACCGGCAGGCCAACGATAAATCGCGGCGGGCCGGCGAAGCGTTCGATGAACTGGCCCGACTGGAATTCACGTCAAAGGATTATGAAGTCCTGCTCTGGCGCAGTGCGGAGAATTACCGCCGAGGTCGGGATTACCGCCGGGGAATCGTTCAATACCGAAAATACATCCAAGTCAACCTTTCGGATCACCGGCCCGATGTTTACTACTACCTTGCCGAAATGTATTTCCAGCTTGACGGGCTCGACGAAGCCGTAAAGTATCTCGAAAGAGCTTTGCTGGAGTACCCAAACCACTACACGATTCCCCGCATTCGCTTGCTGCTGAGCCGGGTTCTGTACGAAAAGAAAGAATGGGACCGCGCCGCCGAACTTCTCCGGCAGAATCTCGTCGGTCTGTATTCGCCGGACTCCGCGATTTATCGGGATTCGATTTACGCCTTGGGCTGTCTTTACGACGATCGAAAAAAAACCGAGGATGCGATTCCCTGCCTGGAAGAAGCCCTGCAAATCCATCCCGATGCCATCCAGGCCGCCGATGCTCATTATCGGCTGGGTCGGGCCTTTTTGGGTCGCGCGGCTGGCGTTTTGGCGTCCCTGCCCACCGAGAACCGGGATAAAATCCGCCTTATATTAAGCGAGCAGGTTTCCGGCGACAGGCGTAAAGCCTTGGAGCATTTTCAAAAGACGGAAGAATTGCTCGTTCGACGCCAAAACGATCTCAGCTTGACCGAATCCGAACGAAGTATGCTGCGAAACGTTCTGTTCGAAATCGGCCCGCTCTATATGCTGTTGAGTCAGTACGAACAGGCGATTCCAGTACTCAACGTTACGGCGACGCGCTATCGGGATCGGCCCGAAGCGGTGGACGCCTTGATCCAGATCGCCGTCGCCTTCCGGCAGTTGAACCGGCCCGACGAAGCCACGGCCGCACTGAATCGGGCGGAAGTGCTCTTGAGTCAGCTCAAGAAAAACGCTACCATCCCCGAAACGGACACCGACCGGGATACGAAAATCCGCGTCCAAAAGGAATTGATCCGTTGGAATGAGAACAACGAGAACCGGTAGAGTCACGTCATGAAATCCTCCTCGCCCCCCGAGACGTTCAGCGAACTGATTCGTCAAAAGGAAAATATCCTGCAACGACTGGTCCCGATTTCCAAACGGCAATTGGAACTCGTCCGGAACGGCGATTCGGCCCTTTTGCTCAAATTTTTGCAGCGAAAATTGGCCGTGATGGACGAATTCGAAGAAATCGAACGCCGCCTGACTCCGCTACGTGACATCCCGCCGGAAGACCGGACCTGGACCAGTGAAAGGGAACGCGAGGAAACCCGAAAAGCGATCAAACGCTGCGAAGAATGCCTTGCGGCCATCATCGCCAACGATGCTATGAGCACGAACGAACTGGCCAATGTCACGGAAGACATCAAGAGCCAGTTGCGGCAAATTCGGCAAAGCGGTCGGCAACGCACTTATGCGATACAAAACGCCGCGGAAACACCCAATCTCCGCCGATTCAACGTCGACGGATAATGCACAATCCCATGCTGATTCCCACGCACCAATTCCGGGCTCTTTTCGGTGGCACCACGGTCCCCGTCCTGGAGCAGGTTGTCAACTTTAACGAGGCTCGCCAAGCCTTGTTGGCGGGGAATATTGCCAACTTCGACACGCCGCTCTATCAGGCCCGGGACGTCGATGTTGGAGAGTTCAAACGCAAATTGACCGAAGCCATCGAACGCAAACACCGTCCGCCGGGGCCCTTCGGGCCGGAATATCCCTTTGAAAACGGGAAGTCCATTCATGGCGACGACTGGCCGTTGGATCAGCCCATTCTCTATCACGACCTGAACAATGTGGGCATGGAACACCAAGTCACCGAAATGGCTAAAAACAACGTTGAATTCAACACCGCCTTGAGCATTATGCGCCACCAAATGACGCTCCTGCAAACGGCGATCAGCGAGAGAATCTAGGGCGTGTTGGTTTTTTACTTGGGATATGCCCCTTGCCCGAAAGATGCTTGTGATGGGAGCATAACTGTTGGCGCTTCTGGTTTCGTATCCGGTGGTTTGGGCAGCAGATTTAGCGTAGGAGCTGCTTTTGATCTGCCCATCGGAAAGTGTTCTGCAAACAGCGGATGCGAATGGTACGGACTAAGTAGATTTAAAGGAAGGTTTACAACAGGGCAAGGCACCGGAGGAAGAATTGAAATTTACGGGGAAGGGTGCTTTTCGTGCTCCAAAGTATTCTGATTTGGCCTGTATACAATGAATCGTTGCATATAGGTTTTTCTCATATGTCATAGAAAGTCGTAGGTTGCGGTATTGTTGTCGCAACTTACGGCTTTTAATAATAACAATAATAATTGTGCAATTTATAAGAACAACATAATGCATTATGACAAAAAACAAAAACCAGCGAAATAACAAGAAAAACCGATATACTTCCCGGATTGGTGCCGGATTTCTTTTTCTTGTTTTTTTTACTGTTTTCGTTCTTTATATTTATTCATGGAATCGCTATCTACTAGCCCAGAAAAATTTCAAGCAAAACGGTATAGAGGTTGACGGCAAGGTTATTTCTGTCGAAGGCCGTCTTGCTGGTGGTAGACATAAAGGAACATCTACCTATCCGACAGTTGAATTTGTTGCTCATGGTATTCCTTACAGCTTTAAATCTGAATATGCCTACCCATCCCAAAATGGTGATGTCCTTAAGATTGTCTATATAGCCGATTCGCCGGAAATAGCAGCAATAAAGACCGCAGGTGGCGAGATATATAACATCCAATCTTTCATATGTATCCTAATAATGCTCCTATTTGCATCTTTTCTTTTTTTATGTGCCCTTTTTTATTAGCTGTGTGCCTGTCCAACACTTGACCGACGAGGCGAAAACGGAGGGGGAAACGACGAAACCGGAGCAAAAGTGAACGAGGATAACGACGGAAAACCCGAATGAACAAGGACGAACTGTACGCCTACGACAATTTCGGAAGACTGCTCTCGGACACGGTCGCCGTTTTGGGCAGTCTTCAAATAATCCGCTTATTTCGACTGGCTGCTTGGTGAGATTGGGCAAACTTTTCTTTTTACGAATTTTTTGTCGATTATTCTGATTATTTCGATTTCTTTGGCCGAATTAAAAAGGGATGACTCTCCGGATGACGGAACGTCTGTCGAGTTTTACTCTTTCCCCCTGGCTAAAAAGACAACGAGAAGAATCACGATGAAAAAAACGACCACAAAAAGAAAAACGGGTAATCTGGGCAAAAAATGGCGAAATATCGTAGCCGCCATGGTCATTTCGGCCGTTTCCGCCGTTGGTGCCACCTCTGCATGGGCGGACCAAACCTACACGACAGCCGCTCCCGGCGACTTGCAAACCCAAATGGCCACGGCCGCTTCCGATTTCGCCAATGGTACGGAGACCGGAAAGGGTACGTTCAATATTACGGGAGATCAGCGAACCGATAACATCGGCAATTATGCGATTAGCCGAGCAGATCCTGCTACTCCCGATGGCATTGACGGCAGTGTTTTCGTTTTCAACGGCGTTGGTGGTCAGCAAACCCTGACCCGGGACGGCAATGGACGGATCGTCAGTATTTCCTTTGCCCAAGGACTTGAATTCAACAATCTGACCGTCGACGGTGAAAACTCCACGGGCCGGATCTATGAATCGGTATCCGGTTACACCTACGGTGGCGCGGCCGCGTTTCAAAGCATTGGTGCCGATGGACTCAAGATCACCGATAGCGTCTTGAGCAACACATCGAACGTGGGTTCGAACGCCTCGGGCGGTGCCGGTCTCTTTGCCAGCGCCGCTGACGGCATCGCGGCTACGGTTACGGTTGATGGTACCATCTTTAGCGGCAACACGGCCAATTATACCGGAACGGCGGCAACCGGCGGTGCTCAAGGGGCCGGAGCATACTTCAACAATTTCACGACACTGGATCTCGGCCAAGCCGGCGCCGTGATTGTGTCGAACAACCAAACCATCTCCACAGGCGGAACGTCCACCGGTGGCGGTATGCTCATTTACAACCAACTTAATACCGCTTCCGCATCGAATCTTGCGAACCTCACGCTGACGGGCAACTCGGCTACGGGGAATTACACGGCAATCTCCGGTGACAGTCGAGGCGGCGGCCTGGCGGTCATCAATGGCGGCACGGGCGTCATGACGTTTAGTATCGACGATTCCACGGTTTCCGGTAACAGCGCCACAGCCAAAAACGGCAACGCCAGCGGCGGCGGCATCGCCTTTATCGGAGAAACGGGCAGCGGCGGTTTCGATATCAACATCGCCGACACCGTCTTTTCCGGCAATAGCGCCACGGCCGATGACGGCGACGCATCCGGCGGAGCCCTGTATTTCAACGGACTGGGGACGACCAACACGATCACCCTGACCGACACATCGTTCTACAACAACAGCGCCGTAAGCAAGGTCAATGGCGACGTCGCCACCGGCGGAGCCATTTCCTCGGACACCGATATCACTTTCGTCACGACCGACGGCAAAACGACCGAGTTCAAAGGCAACACGATCGCCCACGTCGGAACCGATCCCGACCCGGTCTCCAACGCTCTCCACTTGGCCGACGGTGCCGATGCCACGTTCACCGGTCTCGGGACGGCCATCGACTGGGACGGCATTTCCAGTGACAATAATTCCGGCACGATCACCCTGGACGGCGGCGGACGCCTGGAGCTGCGCGGTTTCTACGCCGAATTCAAGGGCAACATGCACGCCGAAGCGGGCACACTCGTTTTTGGTGAAACCACGTTCTTCCGCAATCCGGCCAACTACGGCGTTCAAACCGTCACCTCGGCCGCCGGGGCCGCGATCGAATTCAATATCGAGCCGGATGGTACGACCACGGCACCTACGATTAACTTGGACGGAGGGGCATCGCTCGTCAAGACAGGCGAAGGTATCCTGAATCTGACGGGAAATCTCACGAACACCTTGGCCGGCGGTACCGTTCTTGACGAAGGCACGATCCAGATCGACGACAATGCCCAACTCGGTGTGGCCGGAAGCGAAATCGTCTTCCAAGGCGGAACTCTGCAAGCTCAACTGCCAAGCGGAGACATCGTGAAAACCATTGACATGGGCGACCGCGACATTACCATCGGCGAAGGCGGCGGAACCCTCTCGATCGACACCGGCGTGACGCTGACCCATTCCGGTACGCTTTCCGGCGACGAATCCGAGGATTTTCTGCTCACCGGGGCGGGCAGCGTTGAATTCAGCGGTACCGGCACGAATTTTTCGTCCGACCTTATTGTCGACACCGATGCGACCTTTTCCGGGACGGGACCCGTCGGCGACGGCAAAGGGGACATCGATGTCACCGCCGAGGGATCCCTCACTCTTGCCGACAGTGTTACCGTCAATGCCGCCGACCTGACGGTCTTCACCGGCGGCATATTCACCGATGCGGCAGACGTGACCGTCAACCTTTCCGGCGGGGCTCTGTTTTTCGGCGACACGACGTTGAACGGCACCTATGACATTGCCGACGAACTCCAGGCACACGCCGACCTGACCCTTTCGGAATCGGCCCTGGTCGACGTCGGCGGCGACGTGACCGTTGCAGGAAATCTTGCACTGGAAAACAATACGACGACTTCGACCGGCGCGACTCTCGGAGCCGAGAATCTTTTCGTCACGGGAAATCTGGACAGTGCTTCGTACACACAGATTCTCCTGTCCGGTGCGGCCGAACTTTCCGGGGCAAGCAATACCATCGGCGGCATATTCACCGTGGAAAAAGGCTTGACCGCGGACCACGACCTCACGCTCGGCGAAGACGCCGTTCTTACGGTCAATACCGGCCTCACGACCATCGGCGGCGATTTCAGCTACGATAACGGCGGCCAATCCTCGGGCGTGATTCTCGTCGTCGACGGCGAGTTCGACGACGGCGGCTCGCAAAGCCGGACCGTCTATGGCGAATCGATCCATCTCAACGGCGTCACGGCCGACAACACGGTCGCCGGCAGCATGGAAACGCTGCATCTTCATGTTGAAAACAATTTGGAGATCGTCGGTGGAATGCGTGACACCACGGGACTGGGCGATTACGTCAATAATTACGTTCAAATTTCGCACGAAATTCTCGTCGGCGGCGATCTCGTTTTGACCGACGGCACGCATCCGGTCGATTCCACGTTCGTCGGCGCCACGCTCATCGGCAAAAACCTGACCGTGGGCGGCGATTATGATTCGGGCCGCCATTCCAGCGTCAAAATCGACGATGTCGCCCTCTTCCAAGGTGAAGCCAAGCTTGGCGGCGTCCATGTCATCGGTGCCATTGACGCCCGCGACGGCTTGCTTGTCAAAGATGGCGCGACCGTTACCGCCGACGGCGACGCTCCGTATTCCGGTACGATTTACGTCAAGGGAACCCTGGAAGCCGGTTCGCTACTCGGTACGGACACGGCAGCACTGGCGGGAAAAACGATCAACGCCGACACGCTGGCCATTCACCAAAACGGCGAGATCAGTCTCGAAGGTAAAACCACGGTCGGCCTTATCGCCGGCGGTTCCGATTCCACGATCAACGGTGATTACACCGGCAACGGCTTCGAAATCCTTGCCGGTATTTTTGGCAACGAAAACACCGTCACCGTCGGCGTCGACGCCGACCTGACCGACCTGCAAGGTCTTTATACTGGCAACGCTTACACCATATTCAACACCGACGCCGGCGAACGCATCGGATTCGAGAGCATCGTCCTCCAGGGAGTCGGCGCCGAAATGAACGCCGGTTTCCTCGAAGGCCAATACGATTCACTCAACAATCGCTATCTCGGACTCGACCTACTCAGCCTGGACGCCGGTTCCTCGGTTTCGGCCCGGTCGCTTTACGTTTCCGGAAATTATGTCGACGACAACGCCGCCACGGTCGATGTGCTCGGCAGCGCTACCTTCGACAAGGACACGCTGATCCGTTCGGGCGACTTCACCGCCGACGGCATCGTCGCCAAACAGTCGTTGTACCTCGGCACCGCAGCCGATGTCGACGCCGCACAGGGGGCTACCGCGTCCCGCATCGCCGGCAACCTTTATATGGGTGAGGGCGCGACCTTTAAAACCAGCGGTATGCAACTTGACGGCCATTATGTCGATGTCGAATCCAGCGTTTACACCGCGACCGGCAAAACGACCTTCGGCAAGGATTCCGCCATTGCCGGCAGACAATTCGACACCGAAGGTCTGGAAACGCTTGGTGGCGCTTCGCTGAGTCTGCTTCAAGGAGCAAACGTTGATGCCTCGGGGGGCGATAGCGTCATCGGTGGAAACCTGATCGTGGCTGAAAATGCCGCATTTTCCGGCGACGCCTTGACCGTCAAAGGCAATTACCACGACCACGAGGCAAGCACGATGGATTTCGCGGGCCGGGTCGTTTTCGAACAGGACGTCACGTCCATTCACAGTCGGGATTTCCACGCCGGCCAGTTTGACAACGCATCGGATAAAACCTTGGTCCTGGAAGAAGACGCGTATTTTCACGTCGGATCCGACAGCCGAAACGATGGTGTGATCGGCATGAAAGACGGGAGTGTCTTCGAACTTTCCGATTCATCGGGCAATCTCAAAACCCTGACGAACACCGATCTGCTCCATGCGACCGGATTCGCGCAGCTCATCGACGGACATTACGTCAACCAGGGAACAACCATGCTGGAACCGGACGCCGCGTTGTTTGTTACGGGCAACTGGACCGGCGGCGAGGAGGGGGGGGCCCAGTACCTGATCAGCGAAGGCGGCGCAGTCGGTCTGCTTGGCATCACGGGCAGCGCTCTTAAATCGGGCGATGATGGTACGGCCATCGTTCTTACCGACCGTTATAACGGCGATGGCACCAAACGCCTGGCCACCAAGGCTAACGGCGATCCGCTCGTCCTGGCCTACGCCGACCGAGATTCCGACCAGGACGCTTTCAGCCTGGAAACCCAGGGCATCGGTAAATGGCAGCTTTCGCTCCAAACGAGCCGGGACAACGAGCACACCTACTGGGCCCTGGACGCTTCGATCCGCTCC